>CBDTUH010000342.1:0-3580 GCA_965363375.1 uncultured bacterium | reverse complement strand
GCGAACGCCAAAAGAAGCTGTGGTTTGTGCAAATGCAAATGAAGTAAAAGCCGTGAAAGCAAACAGTAATATTTTCTTTTTCATAAGTAAGAAGGACCCTGGTTTTTAAGGAGCAGTTCCGGAACTAAGAATGTAAAAGGAAACGCAGGATTAACGCGGGTTCCACAAGTTTTTGTTAAAGGAAAAACTGTTAAAGATTTTTACAATTAAGAGAATGTAAAATGCAAAAAGTAAAAGAAAAAAGAGACGTTTCGGATTGGGCTACGGGTCAGTTAATTGGTCAAGTAACAATATAATCCTAACAGAATATTACTGCATTTACGGTTTGGCATATAAGATAAAAGGGAAAGAAGACGTTTTGCCTATGCGCTTGTTGCTGCCCGAACGGAGCGTCGCAACACATGTTTCATCAAGGTACAAATGCCGGCAACATCATTATAAAATTCAAAGGAGACAATCAATATTTTTCAGCAATATCTTTATTGGTGGTAAAATTTAAAAGGAAAAGAGACGTTTCACACAATCAACTTATTAACTCAAACATCCACTTCTACTAAAACTACCAATCGTTCTGCGGAAAAATGCGGATGGTTTTTACAAAGCGGCTGCGGTAATAATCGTTCAGTGGTGTAATGGTTACGCCATAAGCCTTGCCCGATGTGGAATGAATAAACTTTAAAGCACCGCCTTTATTTTCTGTAATCAAACCCATGTGGCCTACAAACTTTTCGGTACTGTCCGTGCCGGTAAATAAAATAATATCGCCCCGCTTAGCCTCTTCTACCGGAATGTCTTTGCCCACGTTTGTAAAGTCGATGGACGAGCGCGGCACCGCTATTTTGAAATGATTAAAAACATAAGTAATAAATCCCGAGCAGTCAAAACCCACCGCTGGGTTGATGGATGCATATTTGTAAGGCACGCCTATTTGCTTTTCGGCAAATAGCATCAGGTCTTGCGGCTGCACGCCACCCGTATTAATAGTTTGCGATGGCGGAATCAGTGCTGTATCTGCCACACGGGTTCCATCTTCAGGGAAAGAGTCACGCGCGTGCAGCGTATCAATAGTTGCTACCGTATCGCCGGGCAAGGTATCTTTTACCACGGTGTTTCCATCCACCTGCTTTACTTCAAACAGGTTGCACGATGCCGACACCAGGGCCAAAATAAAAACGTATGTTTTTCCTTTCATCTTTTTTCCTTTTTACACACCTTTACCCATTCAATTTTCGGGCTAACTTTGCACACCAAAACAATCCCATATGAATTTTAGAATAGAAAAAGACACCATGGGCGAGGTGCAGGTGCCTGCCGATGCGCTGTATGGTGCACAAACCCAACGCAGTATAGATAATTTTAAGATAGCACAGGACATCAACAAAATGCCAAAAGAAATCATTAAGGCATTTGCGTACCTGAAAAAAGCCGCTGCCATCACCAACTTTGAGGCCGGTGTGCTGACAGAAGAAAAAAAAGCTTTGATCGCACAAGTTTGCGATGAAATTTTAGAAGGCAAGCTGTACGATGCATTTCCATTGGTGGTTTGGCAAACCGGCAGCGGTACCCAAAGCAATATGAACGTGAACGAAGTGGTAGCTTACCGCGCGCATGTGCTCAATGGCGGCTCGCTGGGTGATAAAGAAAAAGTGCTGCACCCCAATGATGATGTTAACAAATCGCAATCATCGAACGACACCTTCCCTACCGCTATGCACATTGCCGCTTATAAAATGCTGGTGGATGTAACGCTGCCCGGAATTGAAAAACTACGTAATACACTTGCCGAAAAAAGCAGCCAGTTTATGAACGTGGTAAAGATCGGCCGCACACACTTTATGGATGCCACCCCATTGACGCTGGGACAGGAATTCAGCGGTTATGTTTCGCAACTGGACCACGGCATCAAAGCCATTAAAAACACACTGCCGCATTTAGCGGAATTAGCACTCGGTGGTACGGCTGTTGGTACCGGCATTAACACACCCCAAGGTTATTCTGAAAAAGTAGCCAAACATATTGCTGCCTTAACGGGATTGCCTTTTATTACCGCCGAAAATAAATTTGAAGCCCTGGCGGCGCACGACGCCATTGTAGAAGCACATGGCGCGCTGAAAACCGTTGCGGTTAGCCTCATGAAAATTGCCAACGATGTGCGCATGCTATCTTCTGGCCCGCGCTCGGGAATTGGCGAAATTTTTATACCTGATAATGAACCCGGCTCTTCCATTATGCCCGGCAAGGTAAACCCCACACAAAGCGAAGCGCTTACCATGATTGCGGCGCAGGTATTAGGCAATGATGTAGCCATCAATGTAGGCGGCTCTATGGGGCATTTTGAGTTGAACGTGTTCAAGCCCATGATGATTTACAACTTTTTGCACAGCGCCCGCCTCATTGGTGATGGCTGTGTGAGCTTTAACGATAAATGTGCTGTTGGCATTGAACCTATTGAAGCCAACATTAAAAAACACGTGGATAATTCTTTAATGCTGGTAACTTCTTTAAACACCAAAATCGGTTACTACAAAGCGGCAGAAATAGCACAAAAAGCACATAAAGAAGGTACTACGCTGAAAGAAATGGCCGTGAAGCTGGGATATGTTACGCCCGAAGAATTTGACCAGTGGGTAGACCCTGCAAAAATGGTGGGTAAGATCAACGCTTAAAACGTCTGGCCTCCCTTTAAATAGTAAAAGGAATTAGCGACGTTTTACTAATAACAAAAAAAGAGAAGCTGCGGCTTCTCTTTTTTTTTACAGACTTGACTGTAAAAATGAAAATGGTTATTTTAACAGTTGTATTGTAAACGTCTTAAAATCCTTTTAATCCAAACGGTATGAAAAACGCAAAAGAAATACTACAGTTTACCGGCTACCCGCTGGAGCCCATTGTAGCCCTTCAAATCAAAAAAACCCTTGAAGCGCAGTTAACGGAAAAAGCACACCCGCTGTCGCCTTATGTAAAAATGGTTGGCCATAGCCAGGCTACCAACCAGTTGCATTGGGATGCGGCCTGGTTTAGCAATTACGAATAAACTTTTAAGCTACAGGTGCTTTATTTTCCAGCTCGGTATTGGGCTGCACTGCCTCGTTTTCATCCTGCGCATCTTCTTCATCATTGTGCGGAAAAAAGCGCTTCTGGAAAATAAGCAGTGTAATAACGCCTACGCTAATAGCCATATCGGCCACGTTAAATATAGGACTGAAGAAAAGGAAATGCTCGCCGCCAATAAAAGGCACCCATTGCGGCCAGGTAGATTCGATCATGGGAAAGTACAGCATATCTACCACCTTGCCGTGCAAAAAGCCGGCATAGCCGCCTTCTTCGGGCAAAAAGGTAGCCACCTGCGAAGGTGTGCTTTCCGAAAAAATCATCCCGTAAAACATACTGTCTATCAGGTTGCCCAGCGCACCGGCATATATCATCGAAGCGCAGATAATAAAGCCGCGCGAAGCGCCATCGCGCACAATTTTGGCCAGGTACCAGGTACCAAACAGCACCGCTACCAGCCGAAAAAGCGTTAAGGCCATTTTGCCCCACTCGCCGCCAAACTTCCAGCCCCAGGCCATGCCTTCGTTTT
>CBDTUH010000341.1:0-3586 GCA_965363375.1 uncultured bacterium | reverse complement strand
AAAAAACCGCCCCTCCATGGCGGTTTTTTCTATTTTTGCAGACGCAACATGCAGCTAAAGCTGCAATAAATGCTTCTTATTCAATAGCAGAATCAACCTAATGGCAAAAAATATATTACACTGTTCCTTTTGTGGCCGCAGCCGCGACGAAGTAAAAATCCTGATTGCAGGCCAGGAAGGGCATATTTGTGAAAACTGCGTGGAGCACGCCCGCGAGATCATCGACCAGGAGCTGGTGGTGCGCGACGACAAGGGCACCGGCACTTCGGGCTACAAGCTGACGGTAAAGAAGCCCATGGAAATGAAAAAATTTCTTGACGAGTACATCATCGGCCAGGACGAAGCCAAAAAGGTACTTTCAGTAGCCGTTTACAACCACTTTAAGCGCCTGCAGTACAAGGTAGACAACAGCGCCGGCAACGAAATTGAAATTGAAAAAAGCAACATTGTAATGGTGGGCGAAACCGGTACGGGCAAAACCCTGCTGGCCAAAACCATTGCCAAGCTGCTGAATGTGCCCTTTACCATTGTAGATGCCACCGTATTTACCGAAGCCGGCTACGTGGGCGAAGATGTGGAAAGCATTTTAACACGTTTGCTGCAGGTTTGCAACTACGATGTAGCCGCTGCCGAGCGTGGTATTGTATACATCGATGAAATTGACAAGATTGCCCGCAAAGGTGACAATCCGTCCATTACACGCGATGTAAGCGGCGAAGGTGTGCAGCAAGGTATGCTCAAACTGCTGGAAGGTACCGATGTGCTGGTACCACCGCAGGGCGGCCGCAAGCACCCCGAGCAAAAGCTGATTAAAATAAACACGCAAAATATACTGTTCATTTGTGGTGGTGCCTTTGATGGCATCGACCGCATTATTGGCCGCCGCGTGCAAACCAACACCATTGGCTTTAATGTAGACAAAGAGCTGCAGGAAGACATGAAGAAAAACCTGCTGCGCTATGTAAATGCACAGGACCTGAAAGCTTTTGGTTTGATTCCGGAATTGCTGGGCCGCCTGCCTGTAGTTACTCACTTAGACCCGCTGGATGCCGAAACCCTGCGCGCCATTTTGGTACAACCCAAAAACGCCCTCATTAAACAATATGTTCGCCTGTTTGAGCTGGAAGGCATTAAAATGACCATTGAAGAAGAAGTGTACGACTTTATGGTGGAAAAAGCCATGGAATACAAGCTGGGTGCCCGTGGCCTGCGCTCTATTTGCGAGGGCATACTGACCGACGCCATGTTTGAACTGCCAAGCAGCAAAGAAAAATTCTTTACGCTTGACCTGGAATATGCCCGCCGCAAGTTTGACAAGAGCAAACTGAGTTTATTGAAAGTAGCTTAATAGAATTATTAACCATTAAAACCCATATTATGTTTGGATTAAATACTGACGACGCAAAAGGACAAGTAGGTGAACTGGTAGAACGCCTGAAAGGCAATGCCAACCTGAACGACGAGCAGGCCAACAAAGTGCTGGAAACCATTAAAGATTTCATCGTAGAAAAATACCCGATGCTGCAAGGTGCTGTAGGCAACATCTTCGGCGGCAAATAAAAACGTCTCTTTTCCCTTTTAAAAGAAACACGTCTTAAAACCCTTTTAATAAAGCGTTGTACCAAAAGTGCAGCGCTTTATTATTGTCCATCAATTACCACTAAAAGTTAAAATAAGTGCTTTGGTCCTAATTGTAAAAAATAGCGCGCCTGCTTTTTGTAACTTTAATAAAGACACCAATAATTAAGTAACATGCGCAAACAATTAGGATTACTCCTGATAACACTTTTTTCAATTTCGCTGAGCCATGCTCAAAACGAAAACTTTGAAGCATTGCCCATGGTGGTATTTGAAATGGCGGCTCATAATGTTTACGAATCGGAAACCATCGGCATTGCCAACGCCAAATCCAAACAGTTTGCGCGGTACCAGCAGCTGGTTACCAAAGCTTCGGAAGAACAATTGCTGGAACTAACGGCTCACTCCAATGCGGTGGTAAGGTTGTATGCCTACCAGGCTTTGCGCGCAAAAGGTGGCCCCATTCCTAAAAGCTTGCAGCAAAAATTTGAGGCTGATACCACCAGTGTGCAATCCATGCAGGGTTGCGTTATCAATAAATATCCGGTTAGTAAATTAGCAGCCACGCCCCTTTCTGCAAAGAGCTATTATACCCGTCAAAATTTGATGTCTACACAGTTTGTCAGCCAATAGTTTTTATAAAACTTTCTTTCTCATTTAAAGAAAAACGCCCGGTTATGTTTTACATTTTTATTTGATGTAATAAATAACCCGAAGGCGAGCCTTTTGTTTGCACTTGAATGCTGTAACTTAGGATGTAACAAAACATCTACCACCGGCATGAGCACTGTAACCCGAAAGCAATTTTTACAAACCACCACCCTTGCCTTTGCCGCGCTGGCCATTAGTTCTTCTTTTAAGGCTGGTAAAAAAAACGTCTTACTTTCCTTTTCCACTTTGGGTTGCCCCGATTGGACGCTGCAGCAGATTGTAGACTTTGCGGTGCAGCATGGCTACAAAGGCATAGAAGTGCGCGGCCTGCAGCGGCGAATGGATTTAACCGGCTGTCCTGAATTTGCCACCGAAGAAGCCCGCGGAAAAACAATGCAATTGATGAAGGAAAAAGGCTTGCAGTTTGTAGGCTTAGGCTCTTCTGCCAATATGCATTTACCCGAAGGTGAAGAAAGAGAAAAAAACATGGCTGAAGCCAAACGCTTTATCCATTTGGCACATCAAATAACTTGTCCTTATGTACGCGTGTTTCCCAACAACTTTCCGAAAGATGTAGACAAGCAAACAACCATGGATAGAATTGTAAAAGGTTTGTTGGAACTGGGTGAATACGCCAAAGGAAAGAACGTAACCGTGCTGATGGAAACGCACGGCGATGTGATTTGGATGGATGACATTGCTGCCATCATGCAAAAAGCAACGCACCCCAATGTGGGTTTAGTTTGGGATGTTACCAACATGTGGGCCTTTACAAAAGAACCACCCAAAGAAGCGTATCAGAAACTGCAAAAATACATCCGACATATTCACGTAAAAGATGCTAAAGTAGCAGATGGTAAATTGCAATATACTTTGTTGGGCGAAGGTGATGTACCTATTTTTGAAGCCATTGATGTAATGGCTAAGAGTAATTACAAAGGTTATTACTCTTTTGAATGGGAAAAGCTTTGGCACCCCCAACTACCCGAACCCGAAATAGCACTGGCGCATTTTCCCACCGCCATTAAAAAACATTTAAAAGGAAAAAGAGACGTTTGAATTAAGGCAAAAGTTAAAAGGCAAAACCATCAAAGTAATTAGGGAAACGTAAAAGGGGCAAAAGACGTTTTGCATTAAAACAACTACAAACTAATAATCACAAACCACAAACTTCAAACTAAATCATGCCCGGCGATTCCACTTATCTTAATACCAAGGCCAAGCCTCAAAATACGTACGATGCAATAGTTGTTGGCTCGGGCATCAGCGGTGGCTGGGCTGCTAAAGAATTGTGCGAAAAAGGACTGAAAGTATTGTTGCTTGACCGCGGCCGCAACGTGGTTCATGGCGAGTATCC
>CBDTUH010000340.1:0-3592 GCA_965363375.1 uncultured bacterium | reverse complement strand
GGGCTACAACGGACATGTGTTTTGGGATACGGAATTATGGATGTACCCGGCGCTTTTGGTGATGCAGCCGCAGTTGGGCAAAAGCATGATGGAGTATCGCTTTCAACGGCTGGAAGCCGCTAAGCGCAATGCTTTTTCGAAAGGATTTAAAGGCGCTATGTTTCCCTGGGAAAGTGCGGAGACAGGTGTGGAAGAAACGCCCGTGTGGGCCCTGAGCGGACCTTTTGAACACCACATTACTGCAGATGTGGCTTTTGCTGCCTGGAACTATTATGCCGTTACGGGCGATAAGCAATGGTTGCGTGAAAAAGGCTATCCTATTCTTTCAGCTACGGCCGATTTTTGGGCCAGCCGCGTAGAACGTAATGGTCCGGGCCGATACGATATTAAAAACGTAGTAGCTGCCGACGAGTGGGCCGAAAATGTAGACAACAATGCCTTTACCAATGCGGCTGCTAAAGCCAACCTGCAGCTGGCCAATAAAGCGGCACTAGTACTGGGCCTTACACCCGATGCGGACTGGCTGCATGTAGCTCAAAACATACCGATACTGAAAATGGAAAATGGTGTAACACAGGAGCATGCCACTTACAAAGGCGAAGGCATCAAGCAGGCCGATGTAAACCTGCTGGCTTACCCGCTGCGCGAAATAACCGATCCCAAACAAATACGCAAAGACCTGGAGTATTACGAAACGCGTGTACCCGACGAGGGTACACCTGCCATGACGCAGGGTGTTTTTGCTTTGCTGTATGCCCGCCTGGGCGATGCCGAAAAAGCGTATCATTGGTTTAAAGATGCCTACCTACCCAACCTCAATCCACCCTTCAGGGTAATAGCAGAAACAAAGGGCGGCACCAATCCCTATTTTGCCACAGGTGCGGGCGGTGTGCTCCAAAGCGTTATTATGGGTTTTGGTGGTGTGGAAATAACAGACAACGGTTTAAAGCAGGTGAAATCGGTGCTGCCCAAACACTGGAAAAGCCTGACCATTACCGGCGTGGGGCCGCAGCGGAAAACCTTTACGGTTAAAAACAATTAATCTTTTTGTGAAAACGTCTGATTTTCATTTTAAGCTTTCCCGGCTGTTGAGAAAAGACTGACGACTTTTCAAAAACGTCTCTTTTTCCTTTTGAATTTCGCGTTTCACATTTTACTTATTTAGTTATTCATTTTCCCAAACGTCTCTTTTTCCTTATACTCAACTAAAGCATAAAAGCAAAAAAATAAGTATATTGTAATGGTATTAATGCTTTGAAAAAAACAGCTGCCATATTATTCCTCTTTGTTTTTCTTTTCAACCTGTATGGCTACAGGCTGCTGATTGATTGTATACAAACAAGCAAAGAAGCGGCGCTGATAACACAGCTGGATAATGATGCTTATACAGAAGAAGAACTGATTTCCATTAAAACGCCCATAGCGCTACCCTATTATACCAACACGGTTGCATACGACCGCGTAGATGGTACGATTGAGATTGACGGCACCGAATACAAATATGTAAAACGCCGCATTTTCAACGACAGCCTGGAGCTGCTTTGCATACCCAATACGGCCAAAAAAGAAATGGAAACCGCGCGGCAGAACTTTTTTAAACTGACCAACGAAGGCACGCCTGCCGATAGTAAGAACGGCGCATCAAAAGGGATTAAAAACATTTTGCTGGAATATTGCGATGCGGTGCCGCAGTACGCTCTTGCCCTGATTAATTTTACATCAACGCCATCATCTTCAACGGCAAAAAGTATGTTACCTCAAAACGTGTACCTGCAGCAGGACCACCCGCCGGAAAGAGCCTGAACTTATTAAAATTTTCTTTATTCTTTCTGCACACCGGTGCAAAAAGGCACTATTGCCGTACGTTTGCCATACCACCTTATTTCTCTGTCACAAAAAAAACGAACAAACCAAAATGAAAAAGCTTTTTTACCTGCTTTGTGTTGTAGTGGGCGCTGTTGCCTGCTCGCCATCAGGTGATTATAAACAATATACAGCCGATCCGCTGCTGTACTGCAAAACCGTTAAAAAACTGAACGACGTAGTGCTGTACAACAACTTTCCGCCCGTTGTAGCATCGCGCAACTATGCCTATGCCAACATTGCCGCTTACGAATGCATGGCCGCAGGTGACAGTGTTTACCAATCTCTGGCCGGGCAAATAAGCCACCTGCCACCAATGCCACAACCACAGGCCGGCAAAGAAATTGACTTTCCGCTGGCGGCTTTACTTTCTTTTGTAAAAGTGGGCAATGCCGTTACTTTCCCCGAAGGCGTGCTGATGGATTATTACGACGAATTAAAATCAGAAGCACGCAAACACGGCATGCCCAAAGAAGTGTTGAAAAATACGATAGCCTTTAGCGATACCATTGCCGCTACCATCATGCAATGGAGCAAAGGAGACAATTATGCCCAAACACGCAGTGCCGAAAAATTTACATTAACTACGCAGGATGGCAGATGGGTACCCACGCCGCCAGCCTACTCGCAGGCGATGGAACCGCATTGGTGCGACATCCGCACGCTGGCGCTGGACAGCTGTAACCAGTTTGCCCCGCCGCCGCCGCCCCAATACAGCATGGAGCCTAAAAGCACTTTTTACAAAGAGCTGATGGAAGTAAAAAACATTACCGACAGCCTTACCGACGAGCAAAAACATATTGCCGATTTTTTTGACGACAACCCTTTTAACCTGCACGTAACCGGCCACGTCATGTATGCCACCAAAAAGTTTTCGCCGCCCGGCCACTGGATGAATATTGTGGGCATTGCTGCCGAAAAATCGGGGGCCGATTTTAGAACAACCGTAGCGGCTTACACCGGCACTTCTATCGCCCTTTTCGACGGCTTTATTGCCTGCTGGAAAACCAAGTACACCGAAAACAGCATCCGTCCCGAAACCGTAATTAACAAATACATAAACCCCGAGTGGAGACCTTACCTGCAAACGCCCCCTTTCCCTTCATATGTTAGCGGCCACTCGGTTATTTCTGCTGCCTCGGCAGAAATGATGTCGCACTATTTTGGCGACAACTTTGCCTATACCGATACATCGGGGCTGGAGTTTGGCATTCCCAACCGCTCGTTCAAATCCTTCAGAGATGCGGCGTTGGAAGCTTCGTGGTCGCGGCTGTACGGCGGCATACACTTTCGTGCCGACCTGGAAGTGGGCAATGAAATGGGAAAGCAAATTGGCGACTTCATTGTAAAACGCATTCAGTTCAGAAAAGAAGAAGAGCCGGCCAAAGAAAAACTGGCCATCAACAAAAACTAAAAACGTCTCTATTCCCTTTTGAATATTAAAAGGAAAAGTTGACGTTTTAAATCATAAAAAAAACCTCTGTAGACACAGAGGTTTTTTTACGATTAGAATTACTGCTTAAGAGAGATCGGCTATTAAGTTAAAAAACTTTCTTTATAATTCTGTTTTATCAAAATAATATTTTTCAAAATATATGTAGCTGCTTCTAAGTTTTGCAATTGTAATGAAAAGCTATAGCGCAATGCCATGCTGGTTTTATACAAAACATTTATCCTGTGTTAGCTGTTAACAATTGAGTATTTTTAAATAACTACTGCAATCCTTTTT
>CBDTUH010000339.1:0-3610 GCA_965363375.1 uncultured bacterium | reverse complement strand
GCACCTGTGCTGCGAACAGTTTTCACGATTTTCTCAGCAGATTTATCTACCAGGTTGTGATCGTAAGACTGTAATTTTATTCTGATTCTCTGTGACATAAATCCAAACCCATTTTTAGAATGGGAGTGCAAAGGTAATGAGGATAAATGAACATGACAAAACTTTGTCCCATTTTTTTCTCAAACAAATGCTTAAAAGCTGTTAATTGCAGGCAAAATTACCAATCAGCACCCAAAAAGGAATGTCAACCGCACCTCCCCCACCTCCCAAACAACCCGCAAAAAAGATATTGAGCCTACTATTTAAAGTGCTGATCACCATTTTATGCTTTTGGTACATTTCAGTGAAGATTGATTTTACTACTGCCCTCAAAGCTTTATTACAAGCCAATTGGCTGTTATTAATAGTGGCGGTGCTGCTTTTGGCATTTTCCAAACTGCAATCGGCTTGGCGGCTCAATATTTATTTCAAAAACATCAACCTGCACCTGCCCACCTGGCAAAATATAAAGCTGTATTGGCTGGGCATGTTTTACAACCTGTTTTTGCCCGGCGCCATCAGCGGCGATGCCTATAAAGTGGTGCTGCTCAACCGAAAGTACAAGGCGCCTTATAAAAAAACATCAGCTGCAGTGCTGCTCGACCGCTTCAGCGGCTTGCTGGCGCTGGGAATTATTCTTGCCGCGTATGGGATAATCGTTTTACAAGATACGCTTTGGACCGCCCTTTTTATAACAGGTTCTTTAGCCGCCGTAGCCATTTTATATTTCGTTATCAAAAGGTTTTTGAAAGATTTTGTTCCCGGCTTCTGGCCTACTTTTTTGTGGGGGCTGGGCGTGCAGGTTACACAGGTAATTTGCATGTATTTTATTTTAGCCAGCGTGGGTCAGCCGCTGCTACCTGAATGGATCTTTATTTTCCTGGTGACTTCTGTTGTTGCTGTTTTCCCGGTTTCGCTCGGTGGCGGGCTGGGCACGCGCGAGTTGGTGTTTGCCGAAGGCGCCCGCTTTTTCTCCCTCGATCCGCAGATAGGTGTGGCCGTGAGTTTGCTTTTTTACTTAAGCGGCGTTATTGCTTCTGCCGGTGGCGCTTATTTTATTTTTCACGACCCGCTAAAGGAAAAAGGTTAAAAGGAAAAAGAGACGTTTGCTTAAAAGTTTAATGGAATTGATAACCACTTATTTTTTACTGAGATCACATTTGAAATAATACGTAAAGCTCATTGCTTGTTTTATATATCCATTTTTGAAACCCCAGGCATTACTATATGTAAAATAGGGTGCCGAAGTCACTTGTACTTTCCCATATATTTCATCAATTCCATTTTGAGGTTCCTTGTTCAATGAAATTTCATGTATCGTGGCAGGCACTACAATTTCATCTTTCTTTTTGCTCCTTAGTTTTGCTTTGAGTGTAGCCTCATCAGAATTATATTCCGAATATTTTGCTTTTACCTGGCTATCTTTTATTGTAATAGTGATAGAAAACCCTGAAAAAAAACCATTGCCTGATATGATCTCTAATTTGTTGTTTTTAAAAGAGCAATAACATAATAAAAACATCGGCTCCTCTTCAGTATTCCATCCTCTTCAGGTGGAGCTGTTTCATTAGGTTTACTTTCACCGGTTTCAGGGTCATAATCAAAAAGTACAACATCCATAATTTCTGCTCCCTTTACATTCCTATCCTTTTTATTAAGTGTATCTGTATTGATATAAGTTAATATGCCTAACTGAGGTTTCCCCGCAAACATTTCCAGTGCGTCTTTATCTTTTACTTCTTCCGGTAGCTTTTCAAACAATCTTAAATAGGTTCTTTTGATGGTAGTATCAACTTTATATTGGGCTGAACTAGACAAAGAAACAATGCACAGAATAACAAAAACAAGTAAACGCATGAATTAATATTGATAGAACCTTGAATATAAAAGGAAAAAGAGACGTTTGCAATTTATAAATTGAAAGGAGGTTTAGTTGGTGGATAAGCAATTTCAATTTCTAACTTTTTCCATAGAAAATCAAAAGCATCTTCTTCAATTCTAAATTCTCTAAATCCTTGTCGCCCACCCTTTTCATCCAGATAAAAATATTCCCAGATATCATAATTTTTAAAAAGAATATACGCGTTCGGCTTTAAGCCATCATTTATCGAAATAAGAGAATGGGGAATATTGTTTTCAGCAATTTTATCCATCAATGTTTTATAATTCATAATGCTGCTTTAAAATAAAGCTACCCCGCAAACTCAATCCCCTTAAACTTTAGTTTTCCTTTTACCATTTCAAAAGTCCAGAACTCGGCATACTCGGGGCAAAAATCATCTTCACCCATTTCTATATCATCGCGCGTATTCAACCCAAAAATAATCTCCACCTTCTCTCCTACAATGTTTACCTCGTAGTGGTACTGGCAAAAGTCTGTATTGCTTTTAGGAACCTTTAATTTGGTAACCTTGTTTTTACTTTTCAGCTGCGAAAGGTCCAGGTTTTTAAAAAGCTCAATAAAGTCAGCCGAAACAATTCTGTTATAATATTTAAGGAAAGCAGCCTTATCCAGCTGCGCCAGGGTAATCTCCTTTTCGCCGTCGTATTCCACTTTCAACTTCAGGCTTTCGTCTGCCACCGGAAAAGCAAAGTAAGCAGCTACCTTTTGTTTGTCCCCTTTCAGCAGCGCACTTTCCAGTGCCAGCAACTGGCTTACCATTTGGGTGCGGCTACTGCCCTGCCCGCAGGCGGAAAGTACAAAACCCATAAATGTAATCGCAATAAAGAAGCTTCGTTTCATCTTAACAATCAAAAGAGGTGGCAATAAAAGGCGCCTGCAGCCTTTTTTATAAAAATGCAGCAGCCGGTATTTACTATAAAGTAAATAAAAGCAGTTGGCAGATGCAAGTGTTGAAGCTATTACCAAAAAATCAACCGCTAATAACTACAACAGCGTAAGCAAATTCAAAAGGAAAAAGAGACGTTTTGATTATGGCTGTTTGCATTGAACCATCAACTAAAAACTTTCTTTAAAAGGAAATAAAGACGTTTTGCAATCAATAATAAAGGGCCCGTAAAGGCCCTTTATTGTTTAAGGTAGACATCAGGTTTTTTTCATGAGGTAACAGTTACCGTTACCCGTTGGATTTTAAAAACGGTGGCGCCGCAACTTAGCAAATTCAATGCCTTTTTGTCCCCTTCCACAATTTTATTTTTGGTTTAGTGCTTTTAAATTGATTTGAAACAACAAACCCCGCACTGTGGCGGGGTTTGCTAATATTAAAAAAATATGGAAAGGCTTATTCAGCGCTCACTTTTCCTTTGTTCTTTGCAATTACTTCTTCAGCAATGTTGTTGGGTGCTGGTGCGTAATGCGAGAACTCCATGGTAGATGAGGCACGGCCAGATGACAAGGAACGCAGCTGGGTTACATAACCAAACATTTCGCTCAGTGGCACTTTGGCTTTGATAACCTGTACACCGGCACGGGTATCCATACCTTCCATCATACCACGACGGCGGTTCAGGTCACCGGTAACGTCTCCCATGTACTGGGCAGGTGTGATCACTTCAATTTTCATGATTGGCTCCAGCAATACGGGCTTCGCTTTGCGGGCAGCTTCACGGA
>CBDTUH010000338.1:0-3617 GCA_965363375.1 uncultured bacterium | reverse complement strand
GTTAATAGCCAGGGCCAGCCAATGGCAGGTGTAAAAGTTAGGGCCGACAACCCTAACGGCAATAACATGCATGCAGAAACTACTACAGATGCCAATGGCAAATACAAATTAAAACTGAGCTCCATTGGTGGCTGGAAAATTTATGCCTGGAAAGAAGCTCAATTCATGGATAAAACCTATCACCTGCGCCTGGCCGGCAAGAATGCAACCGATTATGATGCGTTTGCTACAGATGGCGGATCGCTGGTAAGGGATTTTGTATGGAAATTAGACGGCCGCATACCGGACAGGCCTGCCAGCGCAGATTTTGGAACGGGTTATTTCGGGGGTGCGCTGTACTTTGTAAACCTGAATGGCAAAGGCTATCCTCCAATGGATGCGGGCACAAAAGTTAAGGTTACACTTACTCCAGTACCTGGCGCTACTTACCTGGACGGTACACCAGCTACCGCCACGGTTACCAAAAGCTTTACCATTACACAGGGAAATGCCAACTATTACATTGGTGATATTAAAGTAACCAATTACCGGATGAACATTGAAAGCGAGAAGGATGGCGATAAGCTTATTGTTTATATGGGACATAAAACTTCAATAGGTGACTTTTGGCCCTGGTTGGATTTTTATTTTGACCCAGCCGGCCTTTCTGTGGGTACGTATGAAAGTGGAATTAAAACCGGCATTGATGCTCCGTTTTACTTAGCTTGTCCCTGATCAATTCTCTATAAAATTTATTTTTTCACAAACGCCGCTGCTTGTCAGCGGCGTTTATATGTAAAGCCCGTGGTGTGTTAAGGGAAGAAAAGGAGTAAGTGAAAAACACAAGCATTTATGCCAAACGAGGGCCAAACTTTTTGTTTTCCTTTTAAGTTAAGGAGCTTCATGTTCCCTGCCCTGCGTTTTATTATTGCGCCAGGCTTGGTTCAATTCTTCAAACGTCTCTATATCCTTTTGGGTAAAGGTGGTGTTTTGAAGTGTGCTCAGATCCGGCTGACCGGCATTGATCCACGCTGTCAGCCAGAAGGAAGCCACCGCCTGTATCGATTGCTGCATGCGGCGCTCCACCATGCCTTTCAGTGCTGCATCATACGCTTTGGTGTAAGCTGTTGAATATTGCCGCACCACTACACCGTTGCGGGTTTCAAATGCAAACTTTTTATCTGCCGGAAAGCGGTTGGATAATTCTTTTTCATAGAGTAAAACCGTATCGGCTGCAGCGGCACTTTCTTTTACTCGCTGCCATATAAAGCCGGAAGTGTTGGGTATATAAGCTGCCTTGCCCACAAAAAAGTTCCACTCCTTTTGAGCCAGCAGTTCCGGCACACGGCTTTCCCAAAAACCATGAATTCCATGCTGGCCTGTCAGTTGTCCGTTGTGGTTGCTGCTGGCATGCAGCGGCACATGTGCATCGGAAATGTAGTGGCCAATTTCAGCAGATAATTTTAATATACGCGCACCGTCTTTTTCTTTAAAAGCTTCTGTCAGTCGGTATTGCATTGTGTGCACCCACCAGGGCACAATGCCATGTTTGTTCAGCGTGTCTTCTGATAATTTAGACACTGCACTATCCCAGCGCCGCGGAAGCGAATCTGTTATACCATATTTGTCCAGGTCAATATAATGGCGCGGCGCTTCGGCAGCTACGGCATAGCGTCTTTTATCGGGGTCTACGGCATGCTCACTCAAAAATTGTATGTGAGGTTTGTAAAAAAGCAGCATCTGCGGCGGCAGCAAAAACACCGCGTAATAATTGATCTTTTGATGCGCATAAAAGCCCCAGCAAAAGCAGGGCATGGCCAACAATACCAATGCGGTCAGCAGGAATATATTTTTAAGTTGCTGCATTCTTTTTACCACCGGTTTTATCTTCTTCCAGTGCCGTTACGCCGCCGCTAATGGCAAACTTCATGGCCTCAGTAGCACCCATGGAGGTAATGGGCTTTACACGCACTGCCGGCAGCAGGTACACATTGCCGGCAATGGAGTAAGAAGCCGGTATATATACTGCTACGTAGTTGTCAAAACCCATATCGGGCAGCGCCGTTTGCGTAATAAAGCCCACCCGCCATACGTCGTTGTCATCAATGTTGGCCAGCACCGGACGGTTGAATTTCTTTTTTTCGCCGGCAAAGGCTTCAAAAAAATCTTTCACAGTAGAATAGATAAAACGTATGCCAGGGGCTTTCTCCAGCCAGCTGTCAAAAAGCGAGAACAATTTCAATTTGATAAAAAACGAACTGAAATATCCGATAAAGCAAATGGCGGCAATTACAATGATAAAGCCAAGGCCGTAGTTCTGCACCTGTATGTTGCCGCTTTCATCTTTATAGGTAAAAATGGGAATCAGGCTGTCTATACCGGACACAATCCAGTAAATGGCATAAATAGTTATCGTTACAGGCGCAATAATGAGCAGCCCCTGCAAAAAATAATTGAAAAGCTTGCCAAAGCCAAATCCCTTATTGGCGGTGTTTCCATCTGTGTTCATGCTGCAAAAATAAACGACAGTTCATCCCTTAAAATCAGCCCTTCATATAAATTTAATATTGGAAACTTTAGTTACGCTAAAAGTTTCCATAGTTTTGCCACTCTTATTATGGAAGCCAAAGACCGCATACTGCAAAAGGCGCACGAACTATTCTACCGTTATGGGGTGCGCTCGGTATCGATGGATGATATTGCCGCCCCGCTGGGCATGTCTAAAAAAACCCTGTATCAATATTATGAGGATAAAGAAGCGCTGGTAGGTGCCGTGTTTATTACCGTTATGGAACAGAACCGCACCCATTGCGTACAAGATGTGAACGTGGCAAAAAACGCGATTCACGAAGTGTTTCTTGCTTTTGAGCGGGTGCAGGAAATGTTTGCCACCATGAACCCTTCCATTCTTTTTGAACTCGAGAAATACCATCCGGCCGTATTTGCGCAATTCAAAAAATTCAAAGACCAGTTTTTATACAACATCATCAAAGCCAACATTGAAAGAGGCATTGAGGAAGGATTGTACCGTCCCGAGCTAGACAGCGACCTCATCACCCGTTTTCGTTTGCATACGTTGATGCTGGCCTTCAACCCCGAGGTGTATCCTGCCGATCCATCGCGTATGGTGTACATCGAGCAGCAACTGCTGGAGCACTTCCTGCATGGGTTAGCCACGGCAAAAGGGCAAAAGCTGGTTCAGAAATATAAAAATCAACAGAACAAAAAAATAGTTGTTCCATGAAAAGCTTAAAAGGAATTTTATACGTTTTGCTACTGCTGCCGCTGGCAATGCAGGCGCAGCAGCGCCACGAGCTAACGGTGCGCGAGGCGGTAGACCTGGCTTATAAAAACGTGGTGGAGGTGCGCAATGCACAACTCGATTACCGCATTCAGCAGGCGCAAAACAAAGAGATATTCGGACAGGCGTTGCCGCAGGTAACCGGCTCTATTGGCGCCAGTCACTACCTCAAGCTGCCTAACATTCTTTTTCCGGATGCTACCTCCACAGCGGTGTACAGCATTTTAAAAGATGAAGGCGTTACCGGTGCCAATGGACCTATTACCGATGTGCCGGTACCGCAGCTGCGGCAGGTTAGCTTTCAGCAGCCGGGGAACTTTAGCCTCGGCGGGCAGTT
>CBDTUH010000337.1:0-3632 GCA_965363375.1 uncultured bacterium | reverse complement strand
TCTTTTTGTTTTATGGATTTGCAGCATATTAGTTTATCTCTTTTTCTATCGTCAGTTTGAACTCTCACGATTTTTCATTGCAGTTTCTATTTCCGTGTTTGCTATCGGATTACTATTGAACCGATTTGCATATATTGGTTTGCGCAAGTTTTACAAGGGTAAAGAGCAGTTTTCGAAAAGGGTGCTCATTTTGGGTTATAATAACGTTGCAAAGGAACTGGTAGGAAGGTTGGAAGAAGAAGACTTAAATACGGAGATACTGGGTTTTATGGAAGAGCCCTCAAATGTGAATGAGTTATCACATTATCCTATTTTCAATTCCATCAACCACACTTTGGCAGTATCAAAAGATCTGAAAGTAAACGAGATCTATTCTACCATAACGCCTGAGCAGAACAACCAGATTTATGAGCTGATGCATCAGGCGGAAGGTGAATGTATTCGCTTCAAAATCATTCCAGACCTTACTTTTTTTGTGCGCCGGCAAATCCATATCGATTACATGCGCGGTATGCCGGTGATTACGATGCGCAAAGACCCGCTGGAAGATATTGGCAACCGGGCAAAAAAGAGATTGCTGGATATATTGGTAAGTTCTTTTGTTATCATTTTTGTCTTGTCCTGGCTAGTACCGCTTTTGGGTTTGCTTATTTACCTGGAATCACCGGGGCCAATTTTCTTTGCACAGGACCGCACAGGTAAAAACAAAAAGCCGTTTCGCTGCTTTAAGTTCCGCAGCATGAAGATGAGCCATGATGCCGATCTAAAGCAGGCAACAAAAGGCGACAGCAGGATAACTAAGATAGGCGCCATTTTACGAAAAACGAGCCTGGATGAATTCCCGCAATTCTGGAATGTGTTGAAAGGAGAGATGAGCCTGGTGGGTCCGCGGCCGCACATGCTTAAGCATACGGAAGATTATTCGAAAATGGTAGACCAGTATATGGTGCGGCAGTTTTTAAAACCGGGTATTACCGGCTGGGCGCAGATCAGTGGCTTTCGCGGTGAAATCTCTGATCCGGAACAAATAGTAGGACGCGTGAACTGCGATATCTGGTACTCTGAAAACTGGAGCCTGTGGCTCGATATCCGTATTATATTTCTTACGTTTTATAAGGTAATAGCGGGCGATAAACAGGCTTATTGACCATCCATCTTCCAGCTAATCACATCAACTGCCTTTTATACAACTGCACCGTATTTTCAAAACCTAAATACAGCGCATCTGATATCAGCGCATGACCAATACTTACTTCATCCAGCCAGGGAATGCTTAGTTTGAAATAAGCCAGGTTTTGCAAGTCCAGGTCGTGGCCGGCATTGAGGCCTAAGCCCAATTCTCGCGCGCGCTGTGCGGCTGCTACATAAGGTGCCACAGCAGCTTCTTTATTGCTTACAATTCCTTTGGCGTAGCTTTCGGTATAGAGTTCAATTCTATCGGTGCCGGTCTCCGCAGCTCCTTCCACCATTTCTACTACCGGATCTACAAAAATAGAAACCCGTATACCGGATTGCTGAAACAGTGCAATGGTTTTTTTTAGGTAATCTTTATGCTTGATGGTATCCCAGCCGTGGTCGGACGTTATTTGGCCTAATTCATCGGGCACAAGCGTCACCTGGTGTGGCGCTACCTCTAATACCAGGTCTACAAACTTTTGCTCGCGGCTGTTGCCTTCAATATTAAATTCGGTAGTGATGATTTTTTTGATCTGCCGAACATCTTCATAACGAATGTGTCTTTCGTCTGGGCGGGGATGCACGGTAACGCCATCGGCACCAAAGCGCTGCACATCAATGGCTGCTTTTACCACATCGGGGTTGTTGCCGCCACGGCTGTTGCGCAGCGTGGCTATTTTGTTGATGTTTACGGAAAGCTTTGTCATGGGGCAAAGGTATTTAATTGTTGAGAAGTTTAGGGGTAAGGAAGTTGAAGAGGAGAAAACGTCTCTTTCCTTTTTTGAACAGAATGTTTAAGATTGACAAGGTCAGCGAAAATAGGTTTACATAATTTTGCCGAAAACAATATCAAGCGCCATTATTCTTCTTATAAAATCGCTGCCTAACATGATTTTTCTCAATAACCGTAAAAGCGTCACCGAGTTTAAGTGAGCTGGTCTCCAGCAATGACAATAGTATTTTTCCAGCGAACAATGGATCTTGTCCCTACTCCCGGAAATAGACAACAGCAGGCGGATCTATAAGTTGGTAGCGAAAAATTAATTCGCCATAATCTTTATCAAATGTGAGAATGATATAATTTAGATCTTTTGCCTTTTTCAGAACCAGTTCGTCCGTTATTCCCTGAAAAGCTTCTTGTATGCTGACTACAATAATCGCTGCGTTTCGCAATAATAATAAGCTTGGCCTGGGAAAATTTTCGTTTGCTAAAAACATATTATGCGGCAGGAATTGGAAAATATAATTCCTGTTGTAAGCAGTCACGTAAATAAGAAAAAACAGCTCTAAGCGAATCTTCAGATAGACTTGGGTAGCTTTCCAAAATCTGAGTTTCTGACCAACCGGAAGCAAGAAGTTCTAAGATAAGCTCAACAGAAATCCTCGTCCCCTTAATAACAGGTTTCCCAAGAAGGATTTGCTTGTCAGATATGATATAGTCTTGCCACATGGTGTTCAAATATACGGACTTTAGCAATTTAAAGGAATAGTGTTTAACGGGCACTGTTCATGCAAAATCGCAACGTTTAATCGTACTGTTTTCACTTTGATATGATTGGGTTATGCACCTGAAAATAGTGTATACTAATTTTCCTCAAAATTCTGCTATTTCCTCAAAATGTGGTTCAAACAAAAAACCTCTTTCAAATTGAAAGAGGTTTTTTGTTTTTGCTGAAAAGTTGTATTAAAAGTCTTTCTTTTCTTTTGCTTTTTGCATGGGGTTAATACCGGTGCTCTGGCCGCGGGCAGCGCCTTGCTTTTGCTTGAACAATTGGAAACGGGTAGGTTCAACTGCTGTAGCACCCCAGGTGTTGTTGCCTTCGTTAATGTCGGCCGTTTCACGCATGGGGTCAACTTTAATAGAAGCCACTTCTTTATCTTTCATAAAGAACTTGGTCACTTTATTTTCGTTGTAGCGCCAAACCTGTGCCGGTATGCGGTCCACTTCTTTAGAGCCATCCTTGTAGGTCCACTCGATAATGACGGGCATTACCAGTCCGCCTTTGTTGCTCAGGTGCAGCTCGTAAAAATGCTTGTTGGCAAATTCCTGGCGGGTGGCAGCGTCTAACGCTTCAATATTGCCGCCAACGGTTATTGCGTATTTGGCCGTATCGTAAGGCTCCATACCACGGGCATAGCGCCAGTAAAAATCGCGGGTGCTGGTATCCTCATCGGTATAAAAGCGGATGGAAGTATCCTGGCGGTTGCGGATTTTGGAAATGTCTTCAAATGAACTTCCCTGCGGCTTGGGCACGCCTTGCATGATGGTTCTTTCTTTAAACTGGGCCGGCACTTCGGCTACGGCATCGGCACGTGCATATTTCACGCTATCCAGCGCAATGTCGGTAACGTCGGTGCTAAAGAACCAGCCTCTCCAGAACCAGTCCAGGTCTTCAGCCGAGGCATCTTCCATGGTGCGGAACAGGTCGGCAGGCGTGGGGTGCTTAAAGGCCCAG
>CBDTUH010000336.1:0-3634 GCA_965363375.1 uncultured bacterium | reverse complement strand
GTACCTTGCTTCTGATCCGCGCGTGCGTGCGGTTCGCTGCACCCCGACCTGCTGGTGCCCGAAATAAGCATCGATGCTGAAATTGGTTTTACCTGCATCAACTGCGCCTTTTATAACATCCTCTGCCAAATGGAGCCTTTTGGTCCCGACAACCTGCGCCCTACCTTTGTTACCCGAAATGTAACCGACACCGGCTTCAGCAAAATTGTAAAAGAAAAACACATCCGTTTTGTAGTGCGCCACGAAGGCATCACGCTTACCGGCATTGGCTTTGGCATGGCCGAAAAAATGGCAATGCTTTCTCCGCAAACGCCCGTTGATATCGTGTATAAAATTGATGAGAATGAGTGGAATGGCGAAACCAACCTGCAACTCCGCGTTATCGACATCAGGCCCGCCGGCGAAGAACTTTAAAAGGAAAAAGAGACGTTTGGAATATTGAACAAGCAACAAGGTACTGATGAAGTGAAGAGAATGTAAAATTCAAAATGTAAAATCTAAAAGGAAAAACAGACGTTTTGTATTTTACTCCTTTCTTCTGTGCGAAATACCTTTTTGTACCAGGAGATGCTAAAAAAAGTTCAGCATGACAATTCTGGGTTGCTGCTTTTTACATAATGTTTTTCAAAAGGGAAAGGAGACGTTTTCTTTACAATCTTTTAAACTACCCAGAACACGGTTCAGATTTTTCAAAAGGTAAAACAGATGTTTTCCCTCCGACCAACCATCAACGGCCAACGTTTGCTGTCAACTGTCATCCATCATCTGTCAACTTAAAACCGCTGCATAAAAAAACCCACACAAACGTGCGGGCCCTTTAAAAATCTGGTAACAGGTGTTGCTTATTCAGCTACTACTTCAAATTCAACTTCGGCGTGCTGGCCGTTGCCAAAATCGATAGCGGCTTTGTAAGTACCCAGCTCTTTTACATCTTCAGGTATAGAAATCTTCTTGCGGTCAATTTCGTAACCTTTCTGGTCGCGGATGGCGCGGCTGATTTGCAGCGGCGTTACCGAACCAAAGATTTTTCCGCTGGTACCGGTTTTGGCACCCACTGTAATGGGCGACTCAGCCAGTTTAGCGGCCACCTGGTTAAACTGGGCCAGCATAGCGGCTTCTTTTTTAGCAGCCACTTTCTGCCTTTCTTCCAGCTGCTTGCGGTTAGAAGGGCTGGCTTCTACAGCAAAACCCTGCGGGATCAGAAAGTTACGGGCATAGCCGTTTCTAACTTTCACCAGCTCATTCTTGCCACCCAGGTTATCTACATCCTGTATTAAAATAATTTCCATAATTGTTTGTTTTACCCAATCCGGTTAAGGACTGTCCCCGTAGGGTTAGAGTTAATTAAATTCTATTTCAAAAGATCGGTAACGTAAGGCAGCAGGCTCATTTGGCGGGCCTTTTTAACGGCGTCGCTTACTTTGCGCTGAAACTTCAGTGAGTTACCGGTGATGCGGCGGGGCAACAGTTTACCCTGCTCGTTCAAAAACTTTTTCAGAAACTCTACGTCTTTATAATCAACGTAGCGGATACCGTACTTTTTAAAGCGGCAAAACTTCTTGGGGCGTTTTTCCTGCTTAATAGCGGTCAGGTACTTAATTTCATTAGGTCTAGCCATTGGTTACCTCCTCTACTTTATCATTGGCAGTTGGTACACCACTTCTCTTGCGCGCGTTGTACTCGACGGCGTATTTATCGAGTCTTGTAGCCATGTGACGCAATACAGATTCGTCACGCAGAAGCTGAATTTTCAGCTTCTCATTGAAGTCGGATGGCGCCTGATACTCAATCAACCAGTACAAACCGGTAGTCTTTTTTTGTATCGGGTAGGCCAGTGATTTCAGTCCCCATGGGTTTTCGGCCACTACTGCGCCACCGTTGTCGGTAACCAGTGTAGCGTACTTGCGCTGTGCGGCTTTAAACTCATCGTCGCTCAGCACGGGGGTAAAAATCACCATCAATTCGTAATTGTTCATTACCCTGTTTTGTTTAGTTAAAAATTAAAATTCGGAGCGCAAAGGTAGAAAGAAAAATTTAGAATGAAGCATGTAGCCTGAAGAATTGGGGCTAAGCAGTTGTTAAATAAAGATTGGGATGGCCCAAAACGTCTCTTTTTCCTTTTAAAAAAATGGCGCACATTGTCTCATGTCTCACCTCTCACGTCTCACATCTAAAACGTCTGTTTTTCCTTTTGATATTGATCGTTGCGCTTTCTCACCTGTTCATTATTTAAAATTTTTTGTTCTTTGCTCGATATTCCAAACGTCTGTTTTTCCTTTTAAACCCGCTGCAGCAAAGGGTTTGGGTAATTTCAGGTTTTGCTTTCAAAGCCTGATTTTTAAAATTTTGGTGCTCAAAAAAAATATTTTTGATCAGTGATGCGGGCTATATGATTTATTAATATATTTCCTTATTTTCGTTAGGTATTAGTGTTAACCGCAGCTTCACTGGCTACTTATTGAACAGGGTAAATGTTCATTGGCGCATTGTTTGCTGTCAGCACTTTAATTTTTTTAAACCTTTTCTCAAAATGAACATTTACGTTGGAAATCTTAGTTGGAACCTGAAAGATCAGGATCTGTCCGACCTGTTTGCCTCTTACGGCGAAGTTGCCTCTGCTAAAATCGTTACTGACAAATTCACCCAGCGCAGCAAAGGCTTTGGCTTTGTAGAAATGCCAAACGACGAGCAGGCGCAGGCTGCCATTGCCCAACTTAACGGAAGCGAAGTTGACGGCAGAAACCTGGTGGTTAACGAATCGCGCCCGAAAGAAGGCGGCGATAACGGTGGCGGCTACAAAAAAGGCGGCGGCTTTGGCGGCGGCGGCGGAAGCCGGGGTGGCTTTGGCGGCGGCGGTAACCGTGGCGGCAGCGGCGGTGGCGGCGGCTACAAAAAAGGCAACGGCGGCGGCGGTTACAACCGTGGCGGTGGCGGCGGCTACAGAGACAGTTATTAATCTATAATATATTTCTGTTAAGCTGAAAGCCTGGTACTTGTACCGGGCTTTTTTGTGCCCTGCGCGGAATGTGTTTTGCATGGGCTAACAGTTCAACGTAAAGAAATATGCTTCCTATTGGCGACGACAATACCGACCGGCATCTGACACCTTTTGTCAATTACACGCTCATCATCATCAACATACTGGTGTTTGTTTTTTGGCAGGATTGGGGCCAGAACATTCATTTCACTTTTGCCTACGCCACCGTGCCGGCCGAAATACTCACCGGCGGCGATATTGTTACCAACAGCCGCATAGAGCAGCTGCCAGGAACGAATATGCAGCTGGAAGTGCCGGGCCTCCAGCCCACACCTGTAAATGTGTACTTCACGCTGCTCACCTCCATGTTTATGCACGGCGGGCTGGCGCACCTGGGTGGCAACCTGCTGTACCTGTGGGTGTTTGGCGACAACCTGGAGAACGTGATGGGTCATTTTAACTACCTACTTTTTTACCTAATCTGCGGCGTGCTGGCCGGCCTTAGTCACGTGTTTACCTCTGCTTACTTCAACCACAGCCTGCTGGTGCCGAGCCTGGGTGCATCGGGGGCTATTTCGGGGGCACTGGGCGGCTACCTGCTCCTGTTCCCCAAGGCGCGGGTGGACGTGCTGATCTTCATCGTCATCCTCATCCGCA
>CBDTUH010000335.1:0-3636 GCA_965363375.1 uncultured bacterium | reverse complement strand
ATCATTACCCTAGCTTATATACAATGCGAAATTTGTAATCCTCAAGAGTGAACCCAAATCTTATGCTCTTGATTATCGTTGGAGGCTCGGTAACAGCAGTTGCTGCTCTCCTATTCTTTACAAACCTGGCAACTTCCGAAATATGACAATTCAACATTTTTTATTTTGGTTACCAATGATAGTGATTGCCTTTATGAATGCCACGCTACGAGAATTAGTGTTTGCAAAACATTATAGTGAATTTCGGGCACACCAGTTTTCAACTATAACACTCCTGATTCTTTGCATACTATATGTAGGGTTTGTATTTCCTCTGTTGAACATTAATAGTTCTAAACAAGCACTGCTGATTGGCTTTTTTTGGGTTCTGTGGACTGTTGCATTTGAATTCACTTTAGGACGCTTGACAAATAAATCGTGGGAATATTTGTTCCAGGATTATAATATTCTTGCCGGACGCATTTGGCTTTTTTTTCTTATTGGCCTTTTTATTTTGCCCTATCTTTTCTACGTTATAAAAAATCAGTAGCTACAGTAAGTTTGACCAAGAAAAACAGTCAGTTTCATGGTTCTTTCAGCACTCAATAGTATTGCCATTCCGGAATAAAAGTAAAGAAGGAAGGAGTGCTTTTGCAATAACGATACTTCAATGAGCAGTTTTGTTTTGTCTTTTAATTTTACTTCGTTTTGATTGTTTTTCCAGGTCGCCAGCAGTTGAAATCAGCAACCTGTGGCAAGCTTTTTAATAGGAATATTAATAGCTGCATGTTATTGGGAAATCAATCTGATGAAAGGTTAATAGATTAACAGTGCATGAAACAGCAGCCACATTAGTTTCATGTGTCGGCGGCTCTATGTTGAAAGCTAAATGAATATCTTTATTCAGCGCTAGTGCCAATAGGATACGATGGAACACAAAATGCCATCAGTTGATAAACACCTGCCCCGATAGCCGCGACAATTTTAAAAAGATCACTTATAAAAATTTGATCATGAAAAATTTTGTCCCTTCTTTACTAATAGCGTTCGTTTTATTGTTAGGTTGTGTTGCTACCAGAACTTCAAATACCCAAACAACTGCACTGGATAAAGGTCGAAATCTTTATGCGCAGCTTATGGCCGGTAAGGCAGATTCCCTGTATGCTCTTATGACACCAAACTTTCAGGCTGCCGTAAATGGCCAAGAAGGTTTCGAAAAGCTGATGCAGCAATTACCCGAACAGTTAGGAAAAGAAATTAAGGTGGAACAGGAAGCTACCTTTCAGGAAGCTGGATTTACAAGTTACTACCGTATCAGTCAATTCGATAAAAACCCTTCCATTACCACCCGTTTTGTTTGGAAGAATGAGGCGCTGCATGGGCTGAACGTTAAGCCAACGGTGCAGCCGGCAAAATCTGATTATGTAAATTATTCCACTAAAACGCCATTACAACTGCCTTTCAATGATGTATGGTATGTAGCCTGGGGTGGACGTGAATCTTATTTGAATTATCATGTAAGTGCTCCTGACCAACGTTTTGCTTATGATTTTTTGTATGCTAAGAATCAAAAAATTGCAATAGATAGCCCCACAAAAAAGGAAGATTACTTTGGGTTTGGAAAGCCCATCTTTTCTCCGGCAGCAGGTACAGTGATTGTAGCAGTGGATTCAGTAGCAGATAACGCATTGGGAACGGTAAACAGCCAATCGCCTCCTGGCAATTATGTTGTTATTGATCATGGCAATGGCGAATATTCTTTTTTAGCACATTTTAAAAGAGGAACGGTTGCCGTAACAGAGGGCAGCCAGGTTAAAACCGGTGATTTACTGGGGCAGTGCGGAAACAGCGGACAAAGTACGCTTCCCCATTTGCACTATCACTTGCAGACCGGAAAAGATTATAAAAAAGGGGAAGGATTACCCGCGTTTTTCAATACTTACGTAGCGGATGGCGAGAAAATAAAAAGAGGCGAGCCAGTCAGAGGGCAATATATTTCGCCTTTGAATTACCAAAGAAATGATGCATGGCCTTCGCATAAAACTTTGCTGAAGAACAGGTGGTTTATAAAGAAGACGAATTCATGATGTGGCAACTGAAGAGACGCTAAAAAATCAAAAAATGTGGTGCTGTAAAAGCATCTCCCAGAACAGAAAAATTATTATTTTACCATACCTAAATTTTAAAAGGAAAAAGAGACGTTTTATACCATGAAAAACCTGGCGCCAACCAACAGTTTAAAGGCTTCTTTTAAAATACATATTAACCCTGCTTATCTTTACAAACAACCAAAACGTTATGAAAAAATTACTGCCGCTTCCTGTTGCCATTACAGGCCTTTTGCTAATTTCTTCGCTTACCATTGTTTTTCATTTGCTGGTTATTGGCGGCCTGGTTTCTCCCGATATTGTTTGGGGCGGCAACATTACAAGTCAAGGCAACTTGTGGCTGATGGAAGCAATTTCCATCGCCATCAATATTGTTATACTGTTGTTTGTACTGGCCTACGCCGGCAGGCTTAAAATAAAGCTGTCTCCCGTTGTTGCCAAAGCAGGCTTCTGGATTTTGTTTGGCTTGTTTATGCTTAACACTTTGGGCAACCTTATGGCCCGGCATTCTCTTGAAACGTACATTTTTACACCACTTACTTTTTTACTGGCCCTGTTTTGCTTTAGAATTGCCGCATACGAACCCATGCCTGTAAAAGCAGCTAAACCTATTTGATGAAGGTTTAAAATCAACTTACCTCTTAAAAAAAGAACTGCTACAAAACCAATTCTATTAGAAGCAAACCTGTTAAATAACTAGCCTGTTAAAAGGAAAAACAAAGGTTTGGTTTCATGTACTGGTGTAGCATTTAATAAACACAAAGGTGTTGTGCAGCTATTGGTATATGTACAACAAAAGCCAAAAGGAAAAAGAGACGTTTTTCAACCGCTATACAATACGGTGCTCATTGGCCTTTACAAACGTATCCCAGCTGTTTTTCTTTTTCATGGTTACCGGGCCAGCCTTTACAGCAATGGGCACCTTGCTTTGAAAGTGGTGGCACAAGGCTACGGCCAGCGCATCGGTAGCATCAAAATATTTGGGCTTGTCTTCGGGCAGGGTTACAATGCTTTGCAGCATCTTCCATATCTGCTCCTTATCGGCATTACCATTGCCAGTGATGGATTGCTTTACTTTTTTAGGCGAGTACTCGGTAATAGGAATACCAAAGCTTAATGCGGCTGCAATGGCCACGCCCTGCGCCCTTCCCAGCTTCAGCATACTTTGCACGTTCTTGCCAAAAAACGGTGCTTCAATGGCAAATTCGTCCGGCTTAAATTCCTTTACCAGTTCGCACACCTTGGCATGTATCAGCTGCAGGCGCTCGTAGTTGTCTTTCTTGGCGGAAAGCTTCAGCACATCTACCTGCAGCACTTTAATGCTGCCGGTGCTTACTTTAATGATGGAGTAACCCATGAACAGGGTACCGGGGTCAATGCCTAATATCGTTTTAATGGGCTTTTGCAAGGAGGTGGTTATTTTTACCGCTTTATGCGGCTGAACAAAAATATCAAAATCTTTATCAATTATTTTTTAGGGCCCTTGTTGTTTGGCTGGCTGCTCTACTCCATTTACCGGCAGGTAACCGCGCAGCCGCAGCTGGGGCAA
>CBDTUH010000334.1:0-3641 GCA_965363375.1 uncultured bacterium | reverse complement strand
ACATAAGTATAATCGCGGCTGGTGCTGCCATCGCCAAACTGCGTTATAGGTGCTCCTTGCAGAATGGCTTTTGTAAACTTATGAATAGCCAGGTCGGGCCGCTGCCCGGGACCATACACCGTAAAAAAGCGCAGCGCTACAAATGGCAGGTTATACAATTTGCTATACACATGGCCAATGCCTTCGCCGGCCAGTTTGGTCATGGCATAAGGGCTGATGGGCAGCAGCCGCTCGTCTTCTTTCCAGGGCAGGCTTTCGTTGATACCATACACACTGCTGCTGGAGGCAAACACAAAACGTCTTATTTTCCTTTCAACAGCAAAGTCAAGCAACTTTTGCGTGCCTAAAATATTGGTTTGATGATAAGCCTGCGGGGCCGCAATGCTGGGGCGCACGCCGGCTTTTGCCGCCAGATGAATGATTACATCTACCGGCTGGTTGATGGCCTTGTGCAACTCTTCTACCGTCACGGTATCGAGGTTTACATCCAGCAAAAAAAAGTTGCCGCTTTTTTTGCATTCCTCAATGTTCAGCAGCTTGATGCGGCGCGGATAAAAGGGGTCAAAATTATCAATACAGGTTACCTGCACACCTTCCTGCTGCAGCAGGCTTTTAATTAAATTGCTGCCAATAAATCCGGCGCCGCCGGTAACCAGGTAATGTTTATTTCCTTTCATGCCGCTGTTTGATTCTATTTTTTAAAATTAATGCACTTGTAGCGCAAAAGGAAGGCCAGACGTTTCTGCTTTGTTAGATTATAGTAAAACGTCTCTTTTCCCTTTTAACTTTTATACGCTTGTTGCTTATGACTGTTTTTCTGTTTCCGTGCTGGTAGTTGCAATAGTTTTTCCTTCTACATAATCGTCAAAACCTTCGTTGAGACGCTGAATTTTTTTGCGCTCACCCACAATCCAAACAATATCGCCCCATTCAAAAACCGTTGCCGACTCGGGATTGAGAATGCGCATTTTGCGTCGCTCAATACCTACCACCAGGCCATTGGTAC
The DNA here is from genome assembly GCA_965363375.1 of uncultured bacterium. Taxonomy (GTDB): domain Bacteria; phylum Bacteroidota; class Bacteroidia; order Chitinophagales; family Chitinophagaceae; genus Flavisolibacter. The sequence goes on along the minus strand of CBDTUH010000334.1, from coordinate 2,635 downwards.
GCTCGCGTATGTGCGAGTTGCGGATGCTGAAGCCTTTCAGTTTGGTATGCTCGTCCACTACTATTTTTTGCAGAATAATGTCTTCAATATTATTGGATGCAGGGTCAAACTTTTCGGTGCGGTCAAATACGGGTTTAAAACTTTGCATCTGCTCGTCGGTGGCAATAATGCCCACGCGGTCAAACGGCAGCAGCTTATTGAATCGGCCCGGTGCGTATATCAGTTTATCGCCACGCTTGATGTAGGCCAGGTTGATGCCGAACTTTTCGCGCCAGGCCAGTTCCACCAGTGTTTTACCAATGTATTCCGCCTGCTGATCCACCTCCAGGTCAACAATGTGCGCATCCCAGGGCGACAGGTCGCTTTGCGGGTCAAACTGCTTGCGTAGCACACCGCCGCTTTGCTGCGCTTCTTCCACTTCGCGTGCGTTGAGGTTGGTTAAAAAACGCCCTTCCAGCCGGTGGTAAAAATTCTGCAGCCGCTGCGAAAACAAGACCATCACAATAATGATAAAGGGAATGCCAAACATCAGTGCAATGTTGGTAGAAGACAATGTATCTATCCAGAAACCAATCAGCAGCACACCAACTACATTACGTACAATTTCTATGACCAGTAGCGGCCCGCGGTTATAAGCTTTATCCAGCCACAATTCTTTATACGCCATATTCTCCGGCTTTTTAGCCATCAGTGCCCACAAAAACGGTGCTGCTGCGCCCAGCGACACCACCAGTGCAATAATGCTGCGCGTAGTAATATTGGGCACATGCTCCTGCAAAAAAGGAACAAAAAAACGAACCGATAGCAGCATCAGCGCCAGTATCACAATACCATTAGTAAGCGCAATGTTGGCATAGGCTTTCAGCAACACCTTCCAGCTGCTTTCGGCCTGTATGGTTTGCGTGCCGGATGAATAGCTGTTGAGTGCGCGCACCCATCTTCCCGGCAAAATTTTCACCAGGTTGTTATAAATAGGTTCGGAGTACTTAATGAGATAAGGCGTGGTAAAAGTGGTGACTACTGAAGCACCAACCGCCACCGGAAAAAGAAAATCGGAAATAACACCCAGCGAAAGGCCCAGCGTAGCCACAATAAATGCAAACTCACCAATCTGCGCCATACTGAGGCCTACCTGCACCGATTGCTTCAGCGGCTGACCTGACAGCAGGGCCCCCAGCGTGGTGCTGAACAACTTGCCAAACAAGGTTACCAGCGTTACTACCAACACGGCCCACTTATTATCTACAATGGCCTGCGGGTCTATCATCATACCTACCGATATAAAAAACACGGCGCCGAAAAGATCTTTCACCGGCTTTATCACATGCTCCACCTTTTGGGCTGATGTGGTTTCTGCCAATATAGAGCCCATGATAAAGGCACCCAGCTCGGCCGAAAAGCCCACCTGCGTAGCCAGCACCACCATACCCAGGCAAAGGCCTACAGAAAGTACCAGCAGGGTTTCTTCATCCATCAGCTTTTTGGTGCTTTTTAAAAAAGTAGGAATCAGAAAAATGCCGGCAATAAACCAAAGCGCTAAAAAGAACAGGAGTTTTAAAACCATCATCAGCACATCGGCACCGGCAAACTGCTGCGTAACCGCAATGGTAGATAGCATCACCATCAGCAATATCACCACGATGTCTTCTACTACTAATACACCAAATACAATGCGCGCAAATTGCATGGTTTTTACACCCAGCTCGTCAAACGCACGAATGATGATGGTTGTAGAGGAAGAAGCCAGCATGCCACCTAGGAAAAGACTGTCCATGGTGGTCCAGCCCATCCACTTGCCCACCATATAGCCCGATAGGGTGATGAAAATAATTTCGACAAAGGCAGTGATAGATGCGGAGCCTCCCACCCGCACCAGCTTTTTAAAACTAAACTCAAGGCCCAGGCTGAAAAGTAAAAAGATAACACCAATTTCGGCCAGCGTATCTACGTTCACGCTATCAGCCACGGTGGGCACAAAATCGAAATAAGGACCCACCAAAAAACCGGCAATGATATAGCCCAGCACCAGCGGCTGCCGGATGCGCCGAAAGATCAGGGTGGTAATGGCACCTGCTATCAGAATCAATGCTAAGTCTTCTATCAATTTTGGCAAATGGCCCATACCTGTTGGTTAGTTTTAAAAAACGTCTTTATTTCCTTTTGATTTGCTTACGATTCCTGCCTGTATAATTGCAGATAAAGATATTTGACAGTAACAGTTATAGTTTGCCCCCTCCTTTATCCACTTTCATTTCTAAAGGGTCAGTATTCTGCACTATAAATCCTTGAAAATTATTTACCTGACGATTATAGCAAAAATATTAAAAATGAAATAAATGGTCATTAGCAACGAACCAACGGCTGCAGCATAGCCTTCCGATTTTTTTCCAAATGAAAAGCGTTTTGTTGTAGAAAAGTTTCACAAAACGTCTCTTTTCCCTTTTAACTTTTTGGGCTTTTGTATCTTTAAACCTTAACGCTTTATAACTTCAAGCAGAATCAAATGCAACGAATGTTACACACAGTGCCCATGCGATCAATTTTATTGATTCGGTTAACGACTGGTGTTGCTTTTCTTTCGGAAGGCATTCAGAAGTTTTTGTTTGCCGAAAAAGTAGGCGCGGGACGGTTTGAA
>CBDTUH010000333.1:0-3647 GCA_965363375.1 uncultured bacterium | reverse complement strand
ACCCCTGGTGGAATACCGCCGTGGAGCAGCAGGCCATTGACCGTACGCACCGCATTGGCCAAACCAAAAACATTTTTGCCTACCGCATGATTTGTAAAGACACGATTGAAGACAAGATTATGCAGCTGCAGGAAAAGAAACGTTTACTGGCGAAAGAACTGATTGCCGACGATGCATCGTTTGTAAAAGCACTCACCAAAGAAGACGTGGAATACCTGTTTAGTTAAAAGGAAAAGGTGACGTTTATGCAAGGTTCGGCATTGCCGGGCCTTTTTATTTAAAAGGAAATAGAGACGTTTTGAAAAAGTGAGTAGTGAATTCCCGATATTATTTTCGAAAATGTTTAAAGGAAAAAGAGACGTTTTTGTTTCCCACTTTTGTACTTCTATTTGACTTTACTTGCGTCGCACACTTGTACGTTCTTACCGCTATTGAACCAAAAAGAAAAACAGACGTTTTAAAACTTGCAACATTGCTGCTTTGCGTGAAACTTAAAAGAAAAAAGTGGCGTTTTATTTTGGTTGATTATCTATAAACTTTAAAAGGAAAAACAGACGTTTTTTTAAATTATCATCTCTACCTGCTAAGAAGGCTTGGCCGCTGGTCTTTCCGCTTATCCCCTATCTGCCGCCATTTATATAAGCATTAACGTTATTTAACCGCTTCACTGCCGTTTTACGTATATTTTCGTAATACCATTTCTGCTTTTATGAAGAAAATCCTTTCTTTAACGGCTTTGTTCGTTTTGTTCTGTCATCTTGCGCAGGCACAAAAAGTAACTGGCACCGTAAGCGGCACCCTACAGGATAGTGCATCGGCTACAGCCTTGTACGATGCTACGGTTTCCATCATCAAAGCGCAGGATTCGTCGCTGGTTTCTTTTACCCTCAGCAACAGCAGTGGCTATTTCGAAATTAAAAACCTTGACAGCAGCCGTTATGTACTATTGGTATCGTACCAGGGTTTTCAAAGCCTTAAAAAATCTTTTACCATTACTGCCGCGCAGCCCCATGTTATTTTGGGCAATGTGCTGATGCAGCAATCTTACACCACTATGGACGAAGTTGTGGTAACCGATAAAGTGCCCGTAAAAGTAAAAGGTGATACATTGGTTTTTAATGCGGATGCCTTTAAGGTAAACAAGCCCAATGCCACCGTGGAAGACCTGTTGAAAAAACTGCCGGGCATGCAGGTAGAAAAAGACGGTACCGTAAAAGCGCAGGGCGAAGATGTGCCGAAAGTATATGTGGATGGCAAAGAGTTTTTTGGTAATGATCCTAAAATTGCTACCAAAAACCTTTCGGCCGATATGATATCGGAAGTGGAATTGTTTGATGATATGAGCGAACAGGCCAAGTTCAATGGCATAGACGATGGCAGCCGCAGCAAGGCTATTAATTTAAAGCTAAAGAAAGATAAAAAACGAGGTGTGTTTGGCCAGGTAAGTGCCGGTTACGGCTCCGATGAGCGCTACTCCGCCAGTGCGCGGGCCAATTTTTTTAAAGGCGCCACGCAAATTGGCGTGTTTGCCAATGCCAACAATACCAACCGCGTAGGTTTTACCAGCACCGATATGCTGGGCCTTTCGGGTATGGGCGGCGGTGGCTTTGGCGGCCGCGGCATGATGATGATGGGCGGTGGCGGTAATTTTGGGGGCGGTAGTGGCGGCAACGGTATTACCAGCAGCCGCGCAGCGGGCATTAACTACAACGACATCTGGAGCAAAGCGCTGGAAATAAACAGCAACTACAATGCAAACTTCAACAGCAACGAGAACTTGAGGCAAAGCTACCGGCAAAACCTGCTGGCTAATTTTAAATTAATAGAAGACCAAACCTCTTACAGCAAAAACAGCAGCACCTCGCACCGCGCAGGCTTTAGGCTTACCTACACGATTAACGATAAAAACTCCATCGTTGTATCGCCCAACATCAGTTTTCAGAACAGTGAATATATACGCGAAGACAGCACGCTTTCTTTTATTGAGCGCGATAAAATGGCAGCCCTCAGCAACCGCACCAAATCTATCATCTCCAACCTGGGTGATGGTGTTAACTGGAACAACAATATTACCTGGCGAAAGAAGTTTGCCAAAAAAGGCCGCACCTTTTCCGCCACCTTTGCCAACACCTATGGCCGCAACAACAGCACCGGCTACAACAATTCTTTTTTAACCGATTATAACACATCGGGCACCAAGGTGCGCGATAGCGTTATCAACCGTTACAACAGGCGGCGTAATAACACCGATAATTACAACATCTCTTTTTCATATACAGAACCTATCGGCCGCGACAAAGTATGGGAAGTAAATTACAGCTATAGCAACAACCAAAGCCTGTCTGACCGGCAGACCTTTGATTTTAATGAGCAAACGAAAGCTTACGACCAGGAGGCCGAATCGCTCACCAACTATTTTGAAAACAGCAATGAGGCCCACCGCCTGGGTACCAACCTGCGCATTGTAAAAAAGAAATACAATTACCAATTAGGGGTTTCGGCACAGCGCACTACACTGGTGAGCGATAATATTACCAAACGCTCGCTGCTGGAGCAAACTTATACTAACCTGTTTCCAAATGCCTCGTTCACCTACCAGTTTGCCCGCACCAAAAGCCTACGCTTCAACTACCGCGGCCGCACCGCGCAGCCATCGGCCTTGCAACTTCAGCCAGTGGTAGACGACAGCGACCCGCGCAACCTGCGCTCGGGCAACCCGGGGCTGAACCAGGAGTTTACCAACAACTTTTCGCTGAACTACAACTTCTTTAATGTTACCCGCTTCCGCAACCTGTTTGCGGCCGTCAACTTTGGCAATACCTACAATAAAATTGTAAACAGCACGGTGCTGCTCGATAGCTTTGGCAAGCGCATGACCATGCCGGTGAATGTAAATGGTGTATACAACATTAATGGCAACATTAACTTTGGCCTGCCCTTGAAAATGATGCAGGGTGGCAACATCAACTTTACATCGCGCATAGGCTACAACCGCAATGCCAGCATGGTGGATGGGGCCAAAAACTATATTAAAAACCTGAACCTGGGCGAAGATGTGCGCATCAACTATGTGTACAAAGAAGCGCTGGACCTGGGTGTTACGGGCAGCATCAATTACACATCGGCGCGGTACACAGTGCAGCAACAGCTCAATAACCAGTTTTACACACATATGTATTCGGTGGATGCTACCTATACTTTTCCTTTTGGGCTGGTGTTTAGCTCAGATGTGGATTATACCGCTAATAGCGGCCGCAGCGATGGCTTTAACCAAAGCTATGTAATGTGGAATGCGGCAGTAGCCAAGCAGCTTTTTAATAGCAAAAAAGGGGAAATACGTTTATCGGTATTTGACCTGCTGAACCAGAACCGGAGCCTTACACGCAATGTGTATGAAAATATAATTGAAGACGTGCAGACCAACGTGCTCAAACGTTTCTTTATGCTTTCGTTTACCTACAATATCAATCGCATGGGGGGCAAAAATATGCCCGGCAGCGGCGGACGTTCAATGGGGCGGCCACCAGTACCGGGCGTCATCATATCGCAATAATAAAAAAACCGCCCGGGGCGGTTTTTTTATTTCATTTTCTTTCTTTCCACTGGCAGGTAGCTGTGTGCTACAGAAGAGGAGCCGTACATCAACA
>CBDTUH010000332.1:0-3652 GCA_965363375.1 uncultured bacterium | reverse complement strand
TTGCACACTGGAGTTTGTACCGCACCGCGAGTTGTACAACTGGTTTATTGAGCACCTGCAACTTTTCCCTTCGCGCCAATACGAATTTGCCCGCCGCAATTTGTCTTTTACAGTGATGAGCAAGCGCAAGCTGTTGCAGCTGGTAAATGAAAAGCATGTGGAAGGCTGGGACGATCCGCGCATGCCCACCATCAGCGGAATGCGCCGCCGTGGCTATACACCCGAGGCCATCCGCGATTTTTGCGAACGTGTAGGCATTGCCAAGCGCGAAAACCTGATTGATGTGGGCCTGCTGGAGTTTTGTGTGCGCGAGCACCTGAACAAAGTAGCCCTGCGCCGCATGGTAGTGTTTGACCCGCTGAAAGTAGTGATCACTAACTACGAAGAAAAGCTGGGCAAAGTGGAAATGCTGAAGGGTGAAGACAATCCTGAAGATGAGGCCAGCGACACGCGAGAAATTCCTTTTGGCCGTGAGCTTTTTATTGAGCGTGACGACTTTATGGAAGTGCCGCCAAAAAAATATTTTCGCCTCTACCCTGGTGGCATGGTACGCCTGAAGTTTGCCTACATCATACGCTGCGACGAGGTGGTGAAAGACGTAGCAGGCAACATTACCGAACTACGCTGCACCTATATTCCCGAAAGCAAAAGCGGCAGCGACACATCGGGCATCAACGTAAAAGGTACGCTGCACTGGGTGGCTGTTGCCAGCGCTATTACAGCTGAAGTGCGTCTTTACGACCGATTGTTTAAAGTAGAAGACCCCAGCTCGGAAGAAGGTGATTTTAAAGACTACATTAATCCGGCTTCATTAGAAGTGGTGAAAACGGTATATGCTGAGCCGGCATTAATGCACGCAAAAATGGCCGACCGCTATCAGTTTTTGCGCAAAGGTTATTTTACGCTTGATAATAAAGATACCTACCAGCGACTGGTGTTTAACCGCACCGTTACTTTAAAAGACGCCTGGGCTAAGGAACAAAAGAAATAACAGAGGTTTTAATATTAAAAGTGCCGCCTTAGTGCGGCATTTTTTATTTCATAAAAACGTCTCCTTTCCCTTTTAAAAATTAACGCTGCAAAATGATAAATCAAAAATCATATTTCGTAAATTTCAAAAACGTCTCATTTTCCTTTTTAGCTTTCTACCTTCTACACCACTTTTTGGTTTTCACTTTTTAGTTTTCACTACTATCAAAAACGTCTCTTTTTCCTTTTACATTTTTAATTTTTCATTTTTTAATTATTTGACTAATAACCTATTACAAATCCATTTTTAAACCTCCTTATTACAGGCACAGGTTTTGTAAAAATGTGGTTATGAAAAAGCTATTAACCGTATTTGTGAGTTTAGGCGTGGTGCTTTCTTCCTGCGATTTCCTGCAGGGTTACATTAAAGGCTCCAACGCAAGTGCAGAAGATTCGTTGCAGGCCAAAGGCGAGTATATGGCACTGCGAGATAGAAGTATTACGGCAGAAAATGCTTACAGCGATATATTTCTGGATTCTGCTGCCGTTGAAAATTTTATTCAGAAAAAAAGTATTGGTGATGCGGAAGCACGTAAAATGCGCAGCTTTTACAATGGCCGCAACTACCAGGCGGCGTGGCTTAGCAGCACGGGATTTACCGAGCAGGGCCGCGGCTTTTGGAATATGGTAGACAGTGTGAATACCGAAATTTCTGACAGCAGTACAAATCATAAAACCAGCAAGGCTTTAATTGATTCATTGATGGAAGAAGACTCGCTGCAGGTAACAGCAACCGACAGCCTTTTTATACAAACCGAGCTGTTGCTAACACAGGAGTTTGTAAACGAAGCCAGAGATTGGCCGGCTGATGCGCGCCATTTACATGCATTCTTTTTGCCTGCTAAGAAAGTAGACGCCATGCAACTGGCCGATTCTATTTTAAACAAAGAATTAGACAGCAGTTTTAGCCAGAATAATAAAATGTACAGCGCCCTAAAAGGCGAACTGCAACGCTATTATACATTGGCCAAAGACAGCAGCTGGCAACCAATGACAAAACCTGCAGGGCAATTGAAAAAAGGTGCATCCTCACCAGAGGTGGCCGTTATTAAAAAACGCCTGGCTGCCACCGGCGACTGGGCATCGGCTGATACATCGCACCTGTACAGCGACTCGCTGCATGCAGCTATTGTTTCTTATCAAAAAAGGCACGGGCTGGATAGCAGTGGTGCTATATCTGATACAATGATCACACTATTGAATGTACGCCCGCAGGAACGTATAGAACAGATATTAGTGAACATGAACCGGCTGATGTGGGCGCCTTCTATGGACTCGGGCACCCGCGCTATAGTAAACATTCCCAGCTTTATGATGCAGGTGTATGATAAAGATAGTTTTGCTTTTGAAATGCCTGTGGTAGTAGGTAAAGAAGGCACCAACACGCTCATGTTGAATGGTAAGCTAACAGAAGTGGTATTTAATCCTTACTGGAACATCCCGGCAAGTATTGTGGAAACGGAAATTATGCCCGCCATGAAAGCAGACACGGGTTACCTGAAAAAACACAATATGGAAGTGGTGAAAGAAGGCGACAGCATACCGCAGATCAGGCAGGTGCCGGGCCCGGAAAATGCGTTGGGTAAAGTGAAATTCCTTTTCCCGAACCCTTACGATATTTACCTGCACGATACACCGGCCAAGGAGTTGTTTCAAAAAGAAAACCGAGCCTTTAGCCATGGCTGCATCAGGCTAGCAGACGCTACAAAAATGGCGCAGTTCCTGCTGCGTAATCAAAGCGACTGGACACCTGAAAAAGTAACCGAGGTAATGAACGGCGGAAAAGAACAACGCGTACAATTAAGCAACCCGGTACCTGTATATGTGAACTATTATACCGTGTGGGTAGATGAATACGGAAAGGTACATTATGGTAAAGACGTTTATGGTCACGATGCCAAAACACGTCAAATGATGTTTACCCAAGCTGGCGTTTAGGTTTTATATTTCATAAGTATGAAAAAAAGCCGCTGAAAAATATTCAGCGGCTTTTTGTTTTTCATTGTTTTCTAAAACCTTAATTATTCAATAATCCAAACGTCTCCATTTCCTTTTGTGAATGGTGAATGGTCAATTGTGAATGAAGACACCGAATGGCAAACGTCTATTTTTCCTTTTACTTGAACATTGAAGCCTGAGCATTGAACATCTTTTCATTCTCTATTCCCTATTCACTTCATCATTCAACAGTTCCTTGTTCAATATTCATCAGTTCCTGAAGTTTTGTGTAACCATTAAACCATAAATTCCGCCATCCAGTATACCAATGCCCAGCCGCCCGAAAGATTTGTGCAGGATATTAGCCCGGTGGCCCGGAGAGTTCATCAACCCGTTGTGGGCCATACTAAGTGTTTGCGCCAGCGCCAGGTTTTCTCCGGCTGTTATAAATTTTACCCCGTCTTTTCCCATCCGGTCAAATGGGTCTTCGCCTTCCAGGTTAACATGCGCAAAATAGCCGCGGGCAAACATATCGGCCGAATGCTTACGCGCCACCATTGCCATTTCCGGGTCGGCCTGCAGCGGCGGCAAACCCTCTTTGGCCCTTTCCTCGTTTACCATTTGCAGCATGCGCGCCTCCAGGTCTTCGCGCACTTTGGAGCTTTTTACATTATAGTGCAGCTTA
>CBDTUH010000331.1:0-3690 GCA_965363375.1 uncultured bacterium | reverse complement strand
ATTTCGCCGCGCTGCTTGCGCTGGTTAAACTTGGCCAGGTCATCTTTAGTGGGGTAATCGAGCGCTATAAAATGGCTCCACTTGTTGTGCGGGCGCTTGCCGGTAATGCGGTAAGTGCCTTCGGGCGTGCGGCGGTCGCCTTCCATTTTTTTATCTTCCAAGGGGTTCACGCCAAACACCACGGGGTAGGTGGCAAACCAGCCTTTGGCATCGTACACGTGCAGCTCGTAGTCCGACTTGTCAATAACAATGCGCACCGGCGAAATGGGTGCGGCGGCCGATTTTTTGGCTTTGCTGGTTTTGTAAGCCGGCAGCTTTGCAGGCTCGGCAGGTGCATTTACATGGCTGTACACAAGTGTGCCGCCGGCAAGCATGATGGATAAGAAAAGGGCGGTTTTCATAATGTTGATCAAATAGGTTAAGCACTTCTGTTGGTGTAACGCAGCCGGGTAGAAATTTATTTTGTGCCGTTACAGTTTTTAACAGCGTCCATCGCACTTTACCCAATTTCCACGGCTACGGTTGTTTTTCAGGGCAGAAGATATGGCAACTAAGTATAAAGAACAAGCGCCGGGTTTAATGCTCGCTTGTAAAACGTCTGTTTTTGGCTCATAGTTCATGGTTTATAGAAAACAGCCAGTACATTTTAAAACGTTTCTATTTCCTTTTATGAGCCTTCGGCAGATTTCTCCCTTTGGTCGAAACTACAAGCAAAGAGGTATTGAAGTATCCATTTTCCTTCAAAAAAATAAACTCTTATATTTCCTTTTCAATAGTAAAATTTTAAACAATATGTCTCTCCTTGTCATTTCGACCAAAGGGGAAAATCTGACGAAGGCATCATCAAGCTAAAACGTCTCATTTTCCTTTTGAATATCTCCTTATTTTTTTGCTTTTCACCTTTCCCTTTTTTCCATTAATATTTTTAAAAAAAGCAGCACCTGCTGAGTGCTGCTTTTATGCAAAACGTCTGTTTTTCCTTTTATCTTTACAGGCCGCCGAGGCGTACGCCTACGTTGTAAGGGGTGATGTCGAGGCCTTTTTCAAACATGCTTTGGTGCGCCATGGAGCCGTACAGTTTTACGGGGCCCAGGTTCAGCTCACCAATATAAGAAAGCTTCCACTTGCGCAAATCAAAGTTGCCGCGCAGCTTTTCCTTGTCGTCGTCGGTTTTAATTTTCTGGCGGGCGCTGTACAGGTAGCCGCCGCTTACACCGGCGCTAAAGCCAAAGCCTTTTTCTTTTTTGGGCGTCAGGTTAAAGTTCAGCATCAGCGGCACGGTTACATAGTCGGCAGCCAGCTTGTTTTTTTCTACTTGATCGTAGGCGGGGTCTATAAAAATTTTAGTAGGATTTTTCTGAAAGTGCACGCGCTCATCGTCAAAGCGGTAGTTGTTCAACTCTACACCCAGGCCGTACTTCAGGTTTACGGCGTGCTTAATTAAGTTTAAACGTTGTTGAAATACCCAGATGTTTACGTTTACCGATTTGCCGGTGCGCAGTTCCAGGGCGTCTTTGCCACCAATGCCTGGCGCAATGGCCTGAGCGGCGGCGGAGCCATAGGCGGTTTCGTCGTTGTAGTTGGCAAAGCCCAGGTCTACAATCCACCAGTTGGTGCGCACGTTGCTCGAGCGGTATTTGCGGTTGCTGGAGATAACCACGTTCTTGTTGTCGCCGTTGTTTTTATCACCTTTTTTAATGATGACCATACCACCTACTTTAATGGTGTCGGCCTGTTCTTTGCCAGTTGAGTCGGATTGGGCTCCTGCAGTCATAAGCAGGCCTGTTGCAAAAGCTGCAAGTAATAATTTTTTCATGATCAGTTGTTTGTAAAATGGATTAGTTAACTTTTATGGCCAGGGCGCCTATCAGCAGTTCATCGTCGGCATTTACCGGATTGATGCTGGTGGTGCGTTCAATAAAGCGGGTGGTCTTGCGCAAAAAGCCTTTTAAAGAACCGCCCCTTTCCTGGCTTGCAGAGGCAACATCAGCTTCAACAGGTACCGGTGTTGTTGTGTGTGCATCTGTACTAATAGTACGTACCGGCTCGGCAGAAGTTACAACCGCGTCGTTAAAAATTTGTTGGCGTGATTCGGGTACAAAATCGGCAGATGTTTGCACATCGGTAATGCGCTGGGCAGCCGGCAGCATGCTGGCTACGCCTGTTTCTACTACTGCATAAGTAGCATTGCTTTCAGCAGGTGTGTTGCCTGTTGCAAACGTCTGTTTTTCCTTTTGAGCAGGAGACGTTATGGTTGCTGCAATTGTACTTTCTTCAGCTGCTGTTATTGTATTATTAGTTGTTGCAGTTGCATTCTTATTAGTAGAAATAGGCTGTGTTGCAGGCTTAATGGTTTTTGTTTGCAAAGCAACCGGGCCGGTGCTGGCTGTGTTGTCTTCGGTGCCGCTAAAGTAATAAGAGCCGGCCCAAAGCAATACAACTGCTGCGGCGGCTACGCGCCACCAATGGGCGTATACAATCCGGCGCTCGGTGCGGCGGTACAATTCTTCTTTGTAAGGATATACTATTGTTTCGGTAGCATCCAGTTTGGTTTTGGTTAGCAACTGGTGCTGCAGGTGGTAGGCCGCATCTTCTTTTATCTTTTGCTCCACGGCTTTTGCTTCGGCGGCGGGCAGTTCGTTATCTATATAAAGTAATAAGTCTTCTTCAACGCTATTGAGCTTCATGCTGTCGGCCATCAAAAAGCTTTTATCCAGTACGGGTGCTTCATCGGCCATTGGCAGTTTGGTGCTCAGCAAAATATCGAGCTCTTCCTGCAGGTCGGGGTGCAGGGCAGCAAAGGCTTCTACCTGTGCTTTTTGTGCCGGCGTCAGCTCCTCATCCACGTACATCAGGAAGGCTTCCTCGTAATTGTCGCGGGAGAGGTGCAAGGGGGTAATATGGTTGTTGTTAAATGACATTTTCAACTTTTACAATGTATTCTTTTAATTGCAAACGGGCACGGTGCAAATATACTTTTACCTGGCTGCTGCTCAGGCCGGTGATCTGCCCTATTTCTTCGTAATTGTAACCTTCGTAATCTTTTAGCAGCACCAGCGACCGCTGCGTTTCGCTCAGGCGTGCCAGCGCTGCTTCCAGCACTTGCTTGGCATTGTCTATTCCGCGGTAGCTTACTTTGGTGGTTTCGCTGAATTCTTCTTTCAGGTAAATGCGTTTTACTTTGCGCAGGTGGTCTATCATGCCGTTGTAGGCAATGGTAAACAGGTAAGACTTGCTTTTTTCCACATCTACATCCTCGCGGGCCCGCCACAGCTTTTCAAAAGCGGTTTGTACCACATCGCGCGCGTCTTCCTCGTGCCGCAGGTTTTTTACAATAAACCGGTACACACCGTCGGCGTGCTGGTTTACACAGTCGTTATATTCTTTTTCGGTCATAGCAGTTGATCAAAAATCGGCTTTCTGTATTGTATTACGAAGTGTGAAAGAAAAAAGTTACAGAAAAGGCCTTTTATTTCTAAAATAGATTACCGGGGTGGCGGGTAGCGGCTTTTTAAAACGTATGTTTTTCCTTTTGGGCCGCGGATATAGCTGAAGATCAGTGGGAATTATAACACAAAAAACGTCTCTTTTTCCTTTTAAACCCCATTGCCCAGAAAACAAAAAAAGGCCAGCGGCCTTTTTGGTATTAATAACTTACAGAAGAAACAAACTGGCTGGAGAGCGACTCCC
>CBDTUH010000330.1:0-3693 GCA_965363375.1 uncultured bacterium | reverse complement strand
AGAGCATCTGCCTTACAAGCAGAGGGTCGGCGGTTCGAACCCGTCAACTCCCACAGAAAAAAGGTTTCAAGCAATTGAAACCTTTTTTTATTGTCAATAAATCAACATTTCATTCACCCCTAACCCTTCACAATTCAATTATAGACATTGAAAGAATGTATTCAACATCAATCATGAAATCGAAGTATGGTTAACAGCTTTCAATCGCCAATATTTACTTTCTTTTAAATTTCTTTTACTTCCTGAATAACAAAGGCCTCAATTTCATCAAACAGACTTTGCTCTCTTTTTTTGCCTTTGGTTTCCTCTTCATATTTGTTGGTAAGCCGGAGCGCAAGGTTATACATTTCTTCAGTGGCAGATTGATCCACCCATTCAGAAAAACTTTTCATTTTTTTGTCATCCTCCAGGTCTCTCATATAGCATAAAGCTTCTACTACTTCAAAATGTGTTCTTTGCCAGGATTCAAATCCATTCGGAAATTCAGGAATTGCCATAACTAGTAGTTTTAATTAAAAATAAAGGCTATAAATATAAATGTTATCAAAAAAAGGTTCAAAAAATTGAGTTAACAATTACAAAACTTTAGTTTTTGGTTTCCATACCTGTTATTAATCATGCGTACCGCCACCTCATTTTAAATTTCTTCTTTATAAAAAACAGAAGAACGAGCAATTATAAATTGATCTTTTGCCCGGTTGCAGCAGCAGCACGAATGGCCTCAACAATTCTTATATCTCTCAGGCCTTCTTCCCCGGGCACCAGCACGGGCTTTCCCTCAATAATAGCCAGGGCATCATCATCCATCTGCTTTGCCTGCTGCCATGGTACTGAATAGTTATGATAGATTTCGCCAAGCGGACTTTTTGCACGCAAACCTGCATACGACTGGTAAGGCCTTACTGTCAGTTCACCTTTGTCGAAAGCAACATTTAGATGATTGATGTTTTCTGCAAATGATGTTTTAATTTCTGCTATCACGCCTCCCGGAAATTCCAGTGTTGCCGTTGTAGTTTCATCCAACCCGTTTTGATACACCTCAGGCCTTGAAGTGGACATTTTTGCACTTACCACTGCTACCGGTTCCATGCCCGTTCCAAGCCTGGCGCCCTGTATGGCATATACACCCATATCATACAGCGCACCACCTCCCATTTCCGCCTTTTGCTTCCAGTGGTTGCTTCGGCTTTCGCGGTAGCCGGCTGCACAACTCAGGCTTTTTACTTTCCCCAGTTTTTCTTCCTCCACAATACGGCGCCAGGCTTGTGTAGTGGGCTCATGCTGAAGCCTGTACCCTATGGTTAATGTTTTTTTGGCGCTGCGGCAGGCTTCTATCATTTCCCGGCACTCCTTTTCTGTCATAGCCATTGGTTTTTCGCACCACACATGTTTACCTGCTTTGGGTGCACGCACCACATATTCATGATGCATGGATGGAGGCAGTACTATGTATACCACATCGATGTCGGGATTGTTGGCTATCTGGTCAAAATTGCTGTAGTTGTATATATTCTTATCCGGAATGTTATACTTACGTTGCCAGGCTTCTGCTTTTGCAGGTGTGCCTGTTACAATGCCAGCCAAGTAGCAATATTGGGTTTGCTGAAGCGCCGGTGCTAATAGATCAGTGCTATAATAACCAAGACCCACCAGCGCTACGCCGATACGCTTTTTTGTAGCGACGCATGCTGACAAAGCAGAAAAAGGCGAAAGAAAGGTGGCAGCACTTCCCATTGATAAAAATTTCACCATCCGGCGACGCGAAAAATTGGCTTTCATTTGAATCTGTTTTAAACGCTTGGATATACAATTTACGAATTACCGCTGTTGTTTTTTCTTAACCAGATTCTGGCTACCCGGCTAAAACATTTATTCACCGGCACCGAGCTCAGAAAAGGATAACAATGGTTTTACGAAAAAATAGGGCTGTAATAGAGCAATAACAGTTTAACAAAAAACACATCTAATTTTCCTTAGCTTCGCCTCCCCATTCAATATTTTCATTTCCATGTTATTAGAGTTTTTTACGGTGGCCGCACTAGCCAGTTTTGAAATTTACGCAGCCATTCCCGCGGGTTATGTTTTTGGCATGTCGCCCATGCTTATTTTCGGCGCCAGCGCAACCGGCGGCCTGGCAGGTGTGTTTGTGGCCGCTTTCCTGGGCGATAGAATACGTAAGTTTTTTGACCGTAAGAAAGTAAAAGAAGAAAAACCAAAAACCGGGCTTGTCTACCGCATCTGGAACAAATACGGAATTATCGGGCTTGGCTTTTTAGGAACCATTACCGTTGGCGCTCCGTTGAGTCTTGCCGTAGGTATCGGCTTTAAGGCACCGTTGCAGAAACTGGTAATGTGGTGCTGCATTGGCATTATCACACGTTGTGTTCTTTTTACGGCGATGGGCTATTATGGCGCCAAGCTGTTTTAAAACGTCCATAAATCCTTTTATCATTTTAATGAATAGGAGGATAGCGCAAGTATTGACATGATCAATATCTCGTCAATACTGAAAACTAAACGTCTATTTTTCCTTTTAATTTTTTAAATTCATAATATGGAATTAAAAGAAAAAGAAAGGGCCATAATAGGCGCCTCCCTGTTTATGGCACTGGCTCTTGCCATTGGTACCTGGATCCGCAAACTTTAATTTTTACGTTTTTATAATCAATAAAAAAGGAAGCCGACTCGCTTCCTTTTTCTTATTTATTGGCTATAACTTTTTACTTTCTGCCCGAACGTTTTTTGGGTTTGCCATATTTTTTGCGCATTTCATCTTTGTGGCTCCTTCGCACATTTACCTTTTGATTCTTAACCGATTTTTCGTGAAACGCTGGTCCCCGCTCCTCTTTTTTGGGCAATCGCACCTGCACCTCTTTCATATACACCTTCGGCATTTCATCTTCAGTAAGCCGGGTAGAAATTTCCAAATGTGGTGGCAGCGGCTCCATTGTTATTGCAAAATTCATGAGGGCTTCCACTGCTTCCTTTAATGGCTGCTCTTTTTCGGTGATAAAGCTGATGGCAATGCCCTTTTTATCGGCGCGGCCTGTACGGCCAATGCGGTGTATATAATGCTCCGGCACGGGCGGCATGTCGAAGTTGATAACGTGTGTTACAGCTGCAATGTCAATTCCACGTGCCACAATATCGGTTGCAATAATAAAGCGGTAATTACCTTCTTTAAACTGCTTTACGGTGTTAAACCGGTAATTCTGTTCTTTGTTGGAGTGCATCACGCCCATTGTTCCTTCAAACTGCGGCTCCAGTTCTTCGTACAGTTCATCTGCCAGTTTTTTTGTAGCCACAAACACCAGCACTTTACTCATGCTTTCATCTTCTGTAAGCAACAGCTTCAACAGGGCTACTTTTGTGTAAAAGTTGGGCACTTCGTAAGCGGTCTGCACAATGTTTTGCACGGGTGTGCCGGCAGGCGCGGCTTCTATTTTTACAGGCTCCTTAAAAAACCGGTTCAGCATCTCTTCCACTTCTTCTATCAACGTGGCCGAAAAAAGCAGGCTTTGGTGCTTGGGCGGCAACAAGTCTATAACATTTACCAGCTGTGACCGAAAACCAAGGTTTAGCATTTCATCCACTTCGTCAATCACCAGCTTTTTAATGCTTTTTACTTTAAAAGCTCCGGTTACAGCCAGGTCAAACAATCGGCCGGGGGTGGCTACCAGCACATCGCAGCCA
>CBDTUH010000329.1:0-3705 GCA_965363375.1 uncultured bacterium | reverse complement strand
CCCGCCGGCAGCAGCAACAGCTATAGCTACCCCGATGATGTACAACAGATTATCCATCCTTTTCTATACTATCGTTTGGTAACGCGGAGCACTGCAGGGCAGGTACAGTACAGCCCCATTGTACGCCTGCAAAAAGGGGCCAACAAACCTGCGGCGCTGGTTTATCCCAACCCGGCCACCACGCAGCTGCAGGTGCACCTGCCGGCAGAAAAGAGCAAAAAAATAACGCTAACCGTGTATACCATAGGTGGCAGCCTGATGCATACCACCGCTTACAGCCTTGCAAAGGGTGCCAACACCATTACTATTAGTGAAGTGGCCCGCTGGCAGCCCGGCTTATATTTATTGGCAATAAATGATGAAAATAACCTGCAATGGCTTAAATTTATAGTAGGCCAGGGTAGCGCAGCAGCGCAGCCTCACTAGTTGCAATAAATATTTTATCTTTACATTATAAATGGCAACGCTTCGGTGTATAACTGAGGCGTTGTTATTTTTTTTATTTCATACCAAAGGAGTTTTAGTTATGACCACTATTCAATACGTGACAAAGGAAACGTTAGAGCAAATGAAAGCCGAACTGCAGCACTTGCGCGGTGTGGAGCGTCCGGCCGCCTCCAGGGCCATTGCTGAAGCGCGCGAAAAAGGCGACCTGCGCGAAAATGCTGAGTACGATGCAGCCAAAGAAGCACAAGGCCACTTAGAGGCTAAAATAGCGCAGTTGGAAGGCCAGATAGCCACCGCCCGCATTGTTGACGAAAGCACTATCGACACCAGCAAAGTAACCATACTTACCAAAGTAAAAGTAACCAACCTGGCTACCAAAAAACAGATGACCTACCAGATTGTGAGCGAAAAAGAAGCCGACCTGAAGGCCGGCAAAATATCGGTAACCTCGCCCATTGGCAAAGGCCTGCTGGGCAAAGAGGTAGGCGATGTGGCCGAAGTAACCGCACCTGCCGGCATACTCAAGTTTAAGATAGAAGACATCAGCATTTAATACAGTAACAGGTGCCCGTATCTTTTGCATGGCGGCTTAAAAGGAAAATAGAACGTTTTTCTATAAGCGTTTGGCAACGGGTACAGGCTTTTTTAAACCCTAACGCTATGACCCTATTTTCAAAAATTATTGCAGGCGAGCTGCCTAGTTACAGAATAGGCGAAAACGATAAGTTTTTTGCTTTTCTGGATATTATGCCCCTGCGCCACGGCCATGTGCTGGTAATACCCAAGCCCGAAGTGGACAAGTTTTTTGACCTGGAAGACGATTACCTGGCCGAGATGCTTCTGTTTGCCAAACCCATTGCCAAAGCCATTGAGCGCGCGTTTGACTGCAACCGCTGCGGCCTGAGCGTGATAGGTATAGAAGTGCCGCACGCGCACCTGCACCTCATTCCCATCAACACGGCCAACGACCTGAATTTTACACAGCCCAAACTAAAGCTGACCGACGCGGAGCTGGAAGAGATTCAAACCAAAATACTGGTGAACCTGTAGATAGTTTTTAGTTTCTAGTTAGCTTTCAAAACGTCTTAAATCCCTTTTAATTTAAAAGGAATTTTTTTATTTTACCAGCTTTGGTAATATTGTTCATCGTCCCTTGCAAGTTTACCCTGAACTTGTTTCAGGGCACACTTGTACTTTCTATACGCTGTGCAGCAATGACAATCTTGTTTTTGAAAACGTCTCTTTTCCCTTTTAAAAATGTGATGCAAAAGCAAAACAACTATGACCTGTCATGCTGAACTTGTTTCAGCATCTCCTTGGATAAAAAATATTCTGTGCATAGAAAGAATGAGCTGTTTACAAAACGTCTCTTTTTCCTTTTAGCCCAATAAGCTTGTTGCAGTACAAGAGTGCGACGCAAGAGGTGACAAATAGAATTACAATTGCTGGTGACTAAAACGTCTCTTTTCTTTTCAACCATTTTATTGGCAATTGACAATTCACTATTCACATTTAGCCAAACGTCTTATTTTCCTTTTACACCGCGGCTGGCTTTTGTTTATGTTTGTAAATACAATCAACTGTAGATGCAAACTGCAACCCGCACTGCCCCCAAAAAAGTGGTTAACGGATGGGCCATGTACGACTGGGCCAACAGCGCCTATTCGCTCATCATCACTTCATCGCTTTTCCCGGCTTATTTTGTAGCCATTGCGCCGGAACGTGTAGAGTTGCTGGGCCGCACGTTTGACCGCGTGCCACTGGCTTCTTACATGATTTCATTTTCGTTTTTAGTGATTGCAATTTTATCGCCCATACTTTCTTCCATAGCTGATTACAGGGGCAACAAAAAAGCGTTCATGCAGTTCTTTTGTTACCTGGGTGCGGCCGCTTGCGTGGGGCTTACTTTTTTAACCGCCGACAACATTCCCTTTGGCATTGTTTGCGCCATTGTGGGCTCCATCGGTTTTGCCGGCTCCATTGTTTTTTACAACGCGTACCTGCCGGAGATTGCTGCTGAAGAAGACCAGGACCGCATTTCGGCAAAAGGTTTTTCGCTGGGTTATATCGGCAGTGTGTTGCTAATGACGGTTTGCCTGGCCTTTATCATCAGCAACGATTCTATGGGCCTGGGCTGGGGCGCGTGGCCGGTGCGCCTGTCGTTTCTGGCTGTAGGCCTTTGGTGGGCGGGCTTTGCGCAAATAACTTTCCGGCGCCTGCCGCCTTCGCGCCCATCGGACCAGCACCCGGAGCATAACATTTTTGTAAACGGCTTTTACGAGCTGAAAAAAGTATGGAACCAGCTACAGCATACGCCTGTAACCAAAAGGTTTTTAAGAAGTTTTTTCTTTTACAACATGGGTGTGCAAACGGTGATGTACCTTGCTTCTTACTTTGCATCGGATGAATTGAAAATGGGTTCGTCAGAACTCATTATGACCATGCTTATTATTCAGCTGGTGGGTATACTGGGTGCTTTTTTGTTTGCCCGGCTTTCCATGCGCACCAACAATATTTTTACGTTGGGCATCATCATTCTTATCTGGATTGCCATTTGCATCAGCGCTTATTTTATACAAACCCCTACACAGTTTTATATACTGGCATTTTGCGTAGGTTTGGTAATGGGCGGCGTGCAATCTATTTCTCGCTCCACGTATTCAAAATTGTTACCGCCTACCAAAGACACCGCCTCTTACTTTAGTTTTTACGATGTGTGCGAGCGCGTGGGTACGGTGCTGGGTACGCTGTCGTTTGGCTACGTGGCCGAGCAATTGGGCAGCATGCGTTACTCGGTAGTGGCGCTGATGGTATTTTTTATCATTGGTGGTGTATTGTTATTATTTGTTCAAATGAAAAGAAAAACCTTAGTTGCAGCATGAACCTTTATACCATAGAAACAGGATTGTTTAAGCTGGATGGCGGCGCCATGTTTGGCGTGGTGCCCAAAAGCTTGTGGAACAAAATAAACCCGGCTGACGACAATAATCTATGCACCTGGGCCATGCGCTGCCTGCTGGTGCAGGAGGGCAAGCGGCTGATAATAATAGACAACGGCATTGGCAACAAGCAGGATGACAAGTTTTTTGGCCACTACCATTTGCACGGAGATGATACGCTGGACAAGTCTTTGAAAAAATACGGCTTTACTCGCGATGATATCACCGATGTTTTTTTAACGCACCTGCATTTCGACCATTGCGGCGGCTCCATTATTCGCGATGGTGATCAATTGGTTCCTGCATGTAAAAACGCAAC
>CBDTUH010000328.1:0-3726 GCA_965363375.1 uncultured bacterium | reverse complement strand
TATTAAAGATAAAAAGTGGGCTTTTGCCATGCCGTTACTATCTATGTTTCTGTCAGATGTGCTGTACCAGGTGCTGTATACCAACGGCCTTACCGAAATTAAAGGCTTTTATGGCGGACAGGCGCTCAACTATGTTTTATTCGGTTCATTAACCTTTATTGGTTTTTGGATGCGCAACCTGAATATCGGTCGTATGGCTGCCGGTACACTGGCCGCACCCACGGTTTACTTCCTGCTCAGCAACTTTACTGTTTGGGCCGGTGGTGGTGGACTTATGCGCCCCAAAACATTAGACGGTTTGATGATGTGCTACGCCGATGGTTTGCCTTTTTATGGCGGCTATGTAATGGGCACGGTGTTCTTTAGTGTAGTACTATTTGGTGCTTACTTTCTTTTCAGGAAAAAAGTGGAAACACAAAATTCTTTCGCATAAAAAAACCCCGCCAAAAGCGGGGTTTTTTATTGTAGCTGCAGGCTACAAAACCAGTAATCGTTGTGCAGCAGCTTTTCTTTAATTTTTACTTTAAAAGGGGTAAGAGACGTTTTAGAATAAGTAACCAGCGTATGAAATTCGCCTTCTTCACCACAAGGGTCAATGCCCAGTGCTTCCAGCTCTGCCACCAGTTCTTTATTTAAATATCTGCCTAAAAAGCGCTCGCTCATTTGGGTGTTGCAGCTTACAATCATCATTTGCATGCCTTCTTCAATCATCTGCAGCACCAATTGCTTGCGGTCTTTTTTCCAAAGCGGCAGCACGGCTGTCAATCCAGCTTTCTCGCAAACTTTTTCTTCCCAGGCGCGGTGCTCATCTAAATCGATATCACCAAAAATAACGTGAGAAACGTCCCATTTTTGTTTTGCTTGAAGCAAGGCTTCGGTAAACTTCTGTTCGTACTGCTGCCATGATGCAGCCACCAGCTGAAGCGGCACGCCGGCAGCTTCCGCCTGTTTCTGCAAAATTTCGGCGGGAATGCCATGTGATCGCGAGATGGCGCCTTCCTCATTTAAAACGGCTAAAAATCCTTTTAAAACAAAGCCTTGTTGCTGCGCCAATAGGGCGGCATAACAACTGTCTTTGCCGCCGCTCCAGCTTATCAATGCCTTCATGCTCACAGGTTCAGGTGGTTTACGTCCATTTCGTAGCCTTCATCTACCTGCAGGTTTCTGCCATCGGCAGCGGTGGTGGCCAGCAAGTCGCAACGGTTGTTGTATTCATTATCGGCATGGCCTTTTACCCACACAAACTTTACCTGGTGCTGTTGGTACAGGTTGTAAAACTTCACCCACAGGTCTTTGTTTTTTTTACCTCCGGCAAAATTGGTGGCCAGCCATTTGTTCAGCCAACCTTCTTTCACGGCTTTTACAATGTACTGGCTGTCAGTATACACCGTTACTTTCAAGTCTTTCTTTTTTAAAGCTTCCAAGGCGGCTATCACACCCATCAGCTCCATACGGTTGTTGGTGGTGCGCCGGTAGCCGGCACTCAGTTCTTTCATTTTGCCGCCACTCATCAGCACGGCACCATAGCCGCCTGGGCCGGGGTTGCCGCGTGAGGAGCCGTCGGTGTATATAGTTATTTCCATTCTATTTAAATTTTAATGAAACGTGAGACGTGAAACGGTTAAAAGGAAAAAGAGACATTTTGGTCTCACGTTTTTGTTTCACGTCTCACATACATCACACCTGAAAAACGCCCACTTTCAAAGCATCCAACTGCGGGTTGTGATTGGCCGCATGAATGGCTTCCGAAATTACGGTACGTGTTTCTACAGGGTCAATAATATCGTCTACCCACAGGCGCGCGGCCGCGTAGTAGGGCGATGTTTGTTTTTCGTATTTTCCTTTTATTTCGTTTAATAGTTTGGTTTCGTCTTCCGGCAAGATGGTTTGGCCTTTGGCTTTAAGCGCTGCCACTTGTATTTGCAACAATGTTTTAGCGGCCTGCTCGCCACCCATCACTGCAATTTTAGCACTGGGCCATGCATAAATAAAACGTGGATTGTAAGCCTTGCCGCACATGGCATAGTTGCCGGCGCCATAGCTGTTGCCAATGATGATGGTAACTTTTGGTACTACCGAATTGGCTACGGCATTTACCATTTTAGCACCATCTTTAATAATACCGGCATGTTCGCTGCGGCTTCCCACCATAAAGCCCGTTACATCCTGTATAAATACCAGCGGAATTTTCTTTTGGTTGCAGTTTAAAATAAAACGCGCGGCCTTGTCGGCACTGTCGTTGTAAATAACGCCACCCATCTGCATTTCGCCTTTTTTGCTTTTTACAATTTTGCGCTGGTTGGCCACAATGCCTACGGCCCATCCATCAATGCGTGCATAGCCGCACAAAATGGTTTTGCCATAATCTTCTTTAAACTGTTCAAACTCCGAGTTGTCTACAATACGCTCTATCACCTGCAGCATATCGTAAGGCTTGGTGCTGTCGATAGGAAAGAGCTGGTATAGGTCCTCAGCTTTGTGTTTAGGCGCATGCGGCTTGGCGCGGTCAAAGCCGGCTTTGGGCTTGTGGCCCATTTTATCAATGATCTTTTTTACCGCATCAAGGCACTCATGTTCTGTTTTGAATTTGTAATCGGCAATGCCCGAAATTTCGGTGTGCGTTACAGCGCCGCCCAGCGTTTCGTTATCGATATCTTCACCAATTGCGGCTTTTACCAAATAAGGACCAGCTAAATAAATAGAGCCGGCACCTTCCACCATCAGGGTTTCATCGCTCATAATGGGCAGGTAAGCGCCACCGGCTACGCAGGGGCCCATTACGGCCGCAATTTGGGTGATGCCTATGGCGCTCATTTGCGCATTGTTGTAAAACACGCGGCCAAAATGTTCCTTATCCGGAAATATCTCATCCTGCATAGGCAGAAAAACACCGGCGCTATCTACCAGGTAAATCACCGGCAGGTGGTTTTGCATGGCTATTTCCTGCAGGCGCAAATTCTTTTTGCCGGTAATGGGAAACCAGGCACCAGCTTTTACAGTTTGGTCGTTGGCAATGATCATGCACTGCCGGCCACTGACATAGCCTGTGCCGGCTACGGTGCCGCCCGCGGGGCAGCCGCCCACTTCTTCATACATTTCCCAGCCGGCAAAGGCGCCCAGTTCTACAAAGGTGCTGCCTTTATCAATCAGGTAATTGATGCGCTCGCGCGGGGTGAGCTTTCCTTTTTCGGCTTGCTTGGCAACTGCTTTTTTACCACCGCCTTCAAAAATTTTCTCCAGGTACTGATTGCGTTTTTTAACCAACGCTTTTAATGAGGCATTTTCTGTTTGTTCCATTAGCTTGCAATTGTCGTTCAAACAAAGATAATGGCGAAGGCCTGTGCATAAATGTTTGTATCAATAAAACCCTAATATTGAGCTGCGGCCTACAAAAGTTCCTTACTTTTATTTTCTATGCCCTTAACCTATACAACCTTTTCTGCAGCGCAGCAACTGAAATTGCAAACCGCAGAAAAACACCAGCAACTGGAAGAATTGATGCTTCCTTGTTTAATTTCTATTGCCCATAAGCAACATTACATTCAACTATTACACGCTTTTTATGGATATTTTAAACCGGTAGAAGATGCTGTGGCACCTTTTGTGGAAGAGAGTTTGCTGCCCGACTGGCCTACGCGGCGTAAAGCAGATGTCATTTTGTTGGACCTTGCGGCAATTGATCAAACCAACATATTACCAAATTTGGCAACCAACCTGCCCTGCATC
>CBDTUH010000327.1:0-3740 GCA_965363375.1 uncultured bacterium | reverse complement strand
GAGTACCATTCCCGCCATTACGCAGGTGATTTTTGGATATTTAGTGGGCGATTATATTATTAAAAAAGGAAAAATTGTTGCCGCCGACGAAAACCTGACGGTAAAGCAGTTGGGACCTTTCCAGATGCTGACAGGCCTTTTTTTAGCTGCGGTGGCCCTGCTTTTTGCCGGTTATGCGTGGAGCCTTTCTTTTCCTGTCAACAAAAAAATATGGACCTCCTCTTACGTGCTGGTGACCACCGGGCTGGCCATTGCTGTATTAGCCACTTTAATTTATGCCATCGAAATAAAGGGCAAACGTGGCTGGTGGAGCTCCTTTTTTGACGTGTTTGGCAAAAACCCGCTTTTCATTTTTGTACTGAGTGGTTTCCTCCCCAGGTTATTAGGCCTCATTCGCATACCCAATGGGTTTACCGAAAGCGGCGCACCTAAATATTTATCGCCATTCGGCTGGTATTATCAAAATGTAGCCAAAGAAATTCCCGGCGCGCCGGAGAACGGCTCCCTGTTTTATGCCATTACTATGATTTTAATGTATTGGGCTATTGTATACTGGATGGATAAAAAGAAGATTTATGTGAAGGTGTAAGCCCCCTGTCCCCCTAAAGGGGCACTTAGGTCAAAATTGTATTATTAATTACTAAAGTTCTTTTGTCACAAAACGTCTCATTTTCCTTTTAGACTTCAAAAAGAAAATGAGACGTTTTCTTTTATGGAGAATTCATCAATTTCTAACTATAGCCAATAAATTTTCAAAAGGAAAAACAAAGGTTTTGACCTAAGTGCCCCTTAGGGGGACAGGGGGCCTTATCTTTGCGCCCATGGCAACGCATTTACAGGTAGGCGATAAAGCGCCGCAGTTTACGGGCAAAGATGAGGCGGGCAATAAAGTTTCTTTAAAAGATTTGAAAGGGAAAAAAGTGGTTTTATATTTTTATCCCGAAGACGATACACCGGCCTGCACGGCGCAAGCCTGTAACCTGCGCGACAACTATACAACCCTGCAAAAAGAAGGCTACACCATCATCGGCATCAGCCCCAACGATGAAAGGAGCCATCAAAAATTTATAGAAAAATACAATCTGCCTTTTACCCTCATTGCCGATAGCAAACACAGCATCATCAATCAGTACGGCGTATGGGGCGAAAAGAATTTGTACGGCCGCAAATACATGGGCCTGCACCGTACCACTTTTGTGATTGATGAAAAGGGCATTATTCAAAAGATTCTGAAAAAGCCCCGCACCAAGGCGCACGCCGAGGAAATTTTAAAGTAAAGTTGAAAGGTTGACAAGTTGGTAAGTTGACTTGTTCACGCTCACAAGTTAAAAGGAAAATAAGACGTTTTATAAGTCGACACACCTCAGTCCGCAGTCGTCAGCCAAAACTGCCATAAAAAATTAAAAGGGAAAACAGACGTTTTCCCTTTGCTGTCAACTGTCATCTTCCTTTCAACCTACAATCATCGTTCTCTCCTGCTGTCAATTGTCCTCTTAAATCATCCATTCCACTTCGCCAATATCAAACAACTCTTCCTGCGTGTGGTAAGTAATGAGCCGGCCCAGCGGTGTTACGCCCTTGATGGTAGCGGCAAACACCCGGCCGCCTTGCTTTAGCTTTACTTCCTCATCCATTTTATACAGGTGCTGGTGGTAGGCCTGCTGCACTTCGTCGGGCCTGTGCAAAAACGTCTCAAATCCCTTTTGCAAAAAAAGGCCCAGCTCTTTGGCCAGCACCACAGTATCAAAATTATGGCCGGTTATCTGCTTTAGCGATACAGGATTAGGCAGCCCTTCAAAATGCGTTTGGTTGATGTTGATACCCACACCTACAATGGCATGGTGCCACTGCGGACCCTGCACAATGTTTTCTATCAGTATACCACCTGCCTTTCTGTCACGCCAGTACAGGTCGTTGGGCCATTTAATTTTTGTTTCGAAAGAGGCGTACTGCGCAAAAAAGTGGCGCACCGCTACGGCCATGGCCATGCTTAGGGTAAAAGCAGCACTCAGCGGCTGCCGCGGCTCCAGCACCAGGCTCACCGCAATGTTGGCACCGGGCTCGCCGGTCCAGGTTTTACGGCGCTGTCCTTTGCCGGCTGTTTGCTGGTGGGCAAACACAATGGTACCGTGCTGTGCCACTCCTTCATGCACCAGCCCCATGGCATAGTTGTTGGTGCTGTCAACAGAATGCAGTTCTATAAAAGGGGCGCTGCCAGGTGTAAAATCGGGTTTCAATTGTTCGTAAATTTGAACAAAACTATAACTCCTTTTTTTTGCCCGCCCTAAAAGAACGGCTTAACATTGTAAAATTTTAAACAGCATAGTATTTGGAACCATTAGGAGCATTAGCCAACAGGAAGAAAAGCATTACAAGGCTTAACCGCAATTCAAAGATTTTCAAAGCCATTATTAAAGCTATCCAGGATAAAAAAGGCGAGCACATTGTATCGCTCGACCTGCGCAAGATAGACGAGGCCGTGGCCGATTTTTTTATTATCTGCGAAGCCACCAGCGGCCCGCAACTGCGCGCCATTGCAGATGCCATAGAGTATGAAGTAAAACAAAGCACCGGCGAATATCCCTACCACCACGAGGGCAAAGACAAACTGCAGTGGGTGCTTATCGATTATGTGAACGTGGTGGTACACATCATGCTTCCCGAAAACCGCAAATTTTACAAACTGGAAGAAATGTGGAGCGATGCCGTGGTGGAAGAACACAACGCATAAAGCCCTTCGTTTGTTAAATACTTAAAAGCAAAACCTTATTTACGGCAAAAAAACGCTTATTTAGCACAAAGTCATTAAACACAGAAATGTCACAAGATCCTTATAAACAAGAAAACAAGTCGAAGCTGCCCAAATTTACCAACCGCTCCGGCGGTGGCAACGGCGACGAAAACGCACCCCGCAAAGGCCCCAGGTTCAGCATTTACTGGGTGTATGCCATTATTTTCGCCATCATTATTGGCTTCCAGTTCTTCGGCCCTTTTAACGCTACCATGCCCAAAACCACACCCCTGGAGTTTAAGGAAATGGTGCGCCAGGGCGATGTGCAGAAATATGTAATTATTACCAATCGCAACCTGGTTCGTGTGTACCTGCGGGATAGCAGCGTAAGCAAATACGAAGCGGTGGCCAAAGCCCGCAGCAACCAGAACCTGGCAGAAGGTCCGCACCTGTATTTTAATATTACCGGCGAAGACTTCCAGGATGAAATGCGGGAATATTACGCATCTAACCCTTCTATTACCCAGACACCTTACGAGGTGGACCGCGAACGCGAGTTCTGGAGCCCGATCCTCAGTACCCTGCTGCCTATATTGATATTTATTGGCCTTTGGATACTGCTGATGCGTAAAATGGGCGGCGGCGCCGGTGGCGGTGGTGGCCCGGGCGGTATTTTCAACATTGGTAAATCAAAAGCAACCTTGTTTGATAAAGGCACTAAAGTAAACATTACGTTTGCCGATGTGGCCGGCCTTGACGAAGCCAAAGTAGAAGTAATGGAGATTGTGGATTTTCTCCGCAATCCTAAAAAATATACATCCTTAGGTGGTAAAATACCCAAAGGTGCGCTGCTGGTAGGCCCTCCGGGCACTGGTAAAACCCTGCTGGCCAAAGCTATGGCCGGCGAGGCGCAGGTACCTTTCTTTTCTCTTTCCGGTTCCGACTTTGTGGAAATGTTTGTAGGTGTGGGTGCCAGCCGTGTGCGCGACCTGTTTAAGCAAGCCCGCGA
>CBDTUH010000326.1:0-3744 GCA_965363375.1 uncultured bacterium | reverse complement strand
GTTGGCCACTGTGGCCTGCGACTGGGCCACGCGTGCGGCGGCCTCATCGCGCTGGCTGCTGTAAATGTCGGCATAAATGCGCGCCAGCACCTGGCCTTTGCGCACGCTGTCGCCTTCCTGCACGTTCAACTGCGTTATCTCGCCCGACACGTCGGAACTTACTTTTACTTCTATTTCAGGATATACTTTTCCGCTGGCGGTAACTGTTTCTACAATGGTGCGGCGGCTCACTGTTTCCACCGTTACTTTCATGCCTTCGTTTTTGCTGCCTGTAATGGCTTTGGCGGCAATCAGCCCCACAATCAGCACACCCAGGCCTATCAGTATCCATTTAACCGTTTTGTTCATATTGTAATTATCAGATGGTTCGAAATTGCTTGTTTATCTTAAAAAAGTTCATAGTTCATGGGAAACGGCCTTATTCTAAAACGTCTTATTTTCCTTTTAGCCCAAGGATTATCAGGATTGAAAAGGATTAACCCGATCATTGAATAAAACGTCTCTTTTTCCTTTTAAAATGTTTCGCACAGAGAAAAAGAGAAAGATTAAAACACAAAACGTCTCCTTTTCCTTTTGAGCTTTCTCCATTTGAGCATTGATTATTGAATACTAAAAATTCTCTCATTCACTATTCATTATTCACATCCTCACTTCCTCATTCGAAATTCTTTGTTCCTTGTTCGCCATTCAAAACGTCTCTTTTTCCTTTTACAACCGCAGTCCTTGTCCTTTGTAAAATTCCAGCAGCTTCATCCGGAACACATATTCGTACCGCGCCGAAAGTGCGTCTAATCTGGTTCGGTACAAATTATTCTGGTTGGTAATCAGTTCAATGGTTTGCAGCAGGCCCACATCATATCTTTTTTGCGAAAAGTTGAATGCTTTTTCCGATGCCTCCGCTGCTTTTTGCGCCGCGTTGTAACGCTGCATGGCGTTCACCGCATCGTTGTAGGCCGTATAAATATCCTGCTGCAGCGTCAGGTTGTCCAGGTCTACCTGCAGCTTCAGGTTTTCGGCATTCAGCTTGGCGCGGTCCCAATTTGTACGCAGCTGCCGGTTGTTGAAAATGGGTATGGAAAGGCTTACACCTACAGCCTGGCTCAGGTTGATATCAAACAACTGCCGGCCAAATGGTGTGTTGGGTACGGTTACATCAAACGTGGGGCGCAGGGCGGGCTGCACGTTGCCGGGCGTTATCTCCACAAAGCCCAGCGTGTCAAACTTGCCGGTAGGCGTTACGCTGATGTTTTGCTGGTCGGGGAAAAGAGAGGAGTAGCGCGAGCCCATGTTGGCAAATGCCGAAAGGGTAGGAAACATGCTGGCGCGTGCCACTTGTATGTTTTTTTGTGCCGACTGGTAACGCAATTGGTTCACACGCTGCTGCGGCAGGTTTTGCAGTGCCAGTTGGTACACCACCTGCGGCTGCAGGGCTGCTAAAGGCTCCACCGGAATGCTTTCTACATTGGGTTTTTCAATGTCAAAGGGCGTGGCCATGTCCAAGCTCAGTAAGGCTTTTAGCTGCACCAGGTTTTGCTGGTAAGTGCCGTTGGCTACAATATAATTGGCGCTGTCGCGGGCCAACTGCGCTTCCAGTTCGGCCGCATTCAGCTCGGGCAGCACGCCGGCATCTACCTGCTTGCGCACGTTTTGCAGCTGCGCGCGCGAGTGCTGCAGCTGTATGTTGCTCACCTCAATTTGCTCGTAGGCTAATAAAGCCTGCAGGTAAGCCACGGCCACGTTTAGCGCTATATCGTTTCGGGCCTTATCGGTGGCAGCATTGGCGGCTTGTTGATCAAGTTGGCTGGCCTCTATGGCGTGCCGCTGCGAAAACCAATTGAAAAGGTTGGCGCCCGACTGCAGCTGAAAACCCGAAAAGAAAATACTTTGGTTATCGAAAGCGTTGGTGGCGGGGTTAATGGAGCGGCCTAAATTATAACCCGCGTTGCTGGAAAAAGTAACATTAGGATACTGGCCCGCCTTATTCAGTTTTAGTTGCAAGCCTGTGATGCGCGCCTGCACATCGGCTTGCTTTACAGAAATATTGTTGTCAACAGCATATTGTACGCATTCCTGCAGGCTCCAACGCTCTTGAGCAGCGGCAGAAAAACAAAAAAGCAAAACAACAGTTAAGCAGATGATTGGTTGCTTCATGCTTTAAAATTAAGAGAAAATGCGAGACCTCCATTTTAAATACGTGCTAAAGCCTGTTCAATATCTTTAATCAGGTAATCCGCATCTTCCAAACCTACATACATGCGTATGTATTGGTGCGTAATATTATTCTTATCAAAATCTTTTAGTGGTATGCCGGCGGCTTTGGGTAAAATCAAGGACTCGTGCCCGCCCCAGCTTACTGCCATTAAAAAATGCTGAAGCCCTTCGCAAAAAGCTGTGATGCTTTCCGCTGTACCCCCTTTAAGTGTAAATGTTATCAACCCGCAGGCGCCCTTCATTTGCTGACGCGCCAATTGCTGCTGCGGAAAACCATCATCAAAAGGAAAAAGAAGGGGCCCTGTTTTAGGATGGCTTTTTAAATATGCCAATACTTTTTGTGTGCTTTGCGAAATGCGCTCCAGCCGCATGGGCAGCGTGCGCAGGCCGCGCAGCAGCAGCCAGGCATTAAACGGCGAAATGCCGCTGCCAATGGCTAAATATTCCGAATCAAAAATTTTCTTCAGCCGCTCGTGCGAGCCGGTAAGCACACCACCCAGCGTATCGCTGTGGCCGCTGATGTATTTGGTGGCTGTTTGCATACACAGGTCAATGCCCATCTCAATCGGCTTTTGGTACAGCGGTGTGCAGTAGCTGTTATCTATCAGCGTGGTGATGTTGTTTGCTTTTGCCAGTTGCGCCACTTCGGCAATGG
Organism: uncultured bacterium; assembly: GCA_965363375.1. Lineage (GTDB taxonomy): Bacteria > Bacteroidota > Bacteroidia > Chitinophagales > Chitinophagaceae > Flavisolibacter. Next base: position 878 of record CBDTUH010000326.1, on the reverse strand, counting down.
GCTGGAGCTCGTAAGTAAACGAGTTGGGCGATTCCAGATAAATAAAACTGGTATTGGGCTGCAGGGCGGCTTCAAAATTTTCAATGCGCGTGCCATCAATATAAGTGGTAGTAACGCCAAAGCGTGACAGTATTACATCAAATGTTTTTTGTGCCCAGGTGTAGGGGTTGCGTACGGAAATAATATGGTCGCCCGCTTTTACGCTGCTGATGGCACCGGCAAAAATGGCGGCTGCTCCGTTGGCAAACACCAGCGCATCTTCTGCACCATCCAGTGCTGCCAGTTTTTTGCGCAAGATATCAACGGTGGGGTTAAGGCCGCGGCTGTAAAGGTAACCGCTCATTTCATCTTCAAAAGCGCGGCGCAGGTCGGCCACGGTTTCAAAAGCAAAATTAGACGTTTGCACAATGGGCGGTGCCACGGCATTGAAGTATTGTGCGCGGTCTTCGCCCAGCTCCGTAAGTATATAGGAAAGGTCCATAGTTAATCGATTTTTGCAGCAGGCTTCATGCCTTTTACAATAAAATAAAGCACGATAAAAAAGGTGAGCACCGACAGGCCTACCAGGGCTGCATAATTGTTGTTTTTATAATCCAGCGCAATGCTGATGGCAACAAACGCATAGGCTATAATAAAAATGAGCGGTAGCAGCGGGTATAGCTTCATGCTGAAAATGCCGGTACCATTGAGGTGCGCCGTGCGCTTGCGAATGATGAAAATAGAGCCGGCGGAAAGCGCCATGCCAAACGAATCGAGGAAAATGGTGAAGCTAAGTAGCGTATCAAACTCCCGTGCCCAAAAAACAATCAATGCTGCCATAACTGCAAAAATGCTGAGCGACAGGGTCAGTGCATCGCGGTTGTTGCGGCGCTGAAACG
>CBDTUH010000325.1:0-3748 GCA_965363375.1 uncultured bacterium | reverse complement strand
CAGCAGCAAAGAAGCTGGGATCGCGTAAATGCCGTTATCAACCACATGGTAGAAAGAGAAGGTATCTCTGCTGACCGCTTTGTATTCAACTACGGCCAGGAAGGTGGCGATTGTAACACTGTAGATCTGCGTGCTGCTACAGCCGAAGATCAAGGTCCTACAACCGTACCGGCTCCGCACCCGAACCTGAGAAGAAACTAAGCTTTCACGCTCATTATATTTGGAAGTCCCGCCAATTGGCGGGACTTTTTTTTATCACGGATTTCGCGGATTTTGAGCTGCAGGACGGCGCGGATGAACGCAAGCGAAAATATAGACATTCAAAAGGAAAAAGAGACGTTTGAAGAGAAAGACAAAATTTAAAAAGCAAAACGATGAAAGCATAGTTGCGCTCAAAAGGAAATGGAGACGTTTTTATAACTGGCTTTGTGATTCTATTTTGCTTCTGTTGTAATCTCTGATTTGTTATTTCTATCTTCCGGTGGAAGAATGAAATAATTTCACTTCTGCGTTCTTAACGCTATTCATCAAAAGGAAAATGGGACGTTTTTGCTGATGCGCTTGCTGCAGCCAAAACGGAGCGTCGCAAGAGACGATTCATCAGGGAACAAAAGCTGGTGCCCAAAAATATTAAAAGGAAAATCAGACGTTTTGTTATTCAATATTTAAGCAGAAAGAATCAAAAGGAAAAAGAGACGTTTTGCCTTTCTTGTCAACTGTTATCTTCCTTAAACCAGCGCCTCTTTTTCAAAACATTAACGGCACGTTTGCCCTTTTTGCCCTTATTTTGAGAATATTTGCCTAAATCATCTAACTTTGCACCTCTTTATGAAGTTCTTCAGTATTGTTTTATTGTCTATTTTACTGGTAAGCTGTCAGGGCATCAATAAGGTTCTGAAGAGCAAAGATGCGCATTACAAGCTGCGCGTGGCAGAGCAGTACTATGCCAAGCAGAAGTACAATTATGCCCAGCAGCTGTACGAAGATGTGATGCCTTTTTTTAAAAGCGGCGCCGAGTTTGAAGACATCTATTATAAATACGCCTATACCGCCTATTACCAGCGCGATTACCTGAACGCGGAGAATCTTTTTAAAACTTACCTGGAGATTTTCCCCAACAGCAGCCGTGCCGAAGAGGTGGAGTACATGCGCGCTTATACTTTTTTCAAACAATCGCCAAAGGCAGCGCTGGACCAAACGGCAACAATCAAGGCTATTGGCATGATGCAGACCTTTATTAATACGCATCCCGGCTCTGCACGAAATGAAGAAGCACAGAAAATCATCAACGACCTGCGTGCCAAGCTGGAAACCAAAGACCGCAATGCGGCGCAGCTTTATTTCGATATGGGCCAGTTTCGCGCCGCCGCGGTAGCCTTTAATACTTTATTGAACGATTACCCCGATACGCAAACCGGCGACCTGTATAAAATCATGACTATCAGGTCGTACTATCGTTTTGCCGAGCTGAGTGTGGAAGATAAAAAACCCGAACGCTACGAAAAGGTAATTGACGAAGCCAACGAGTTTTTGGACCGCTTTCCGCAAAGCAGCCTGGCCAAAGAAGCCGAGGAATTTATAAACCTATCAAAAAACAATTTAAATAAATACAACAATGAGCCGGTTAAGACGACAACTTAGTACCAGTACAGGTAATAATGTAGAGACCCGCGACCTGAACGACCTGAAGCAAAAAACGGGTAACGTATACGGTTCGATCGCTATCATCGCCAAAAGGGCCAACCAGATCAATATTTCTATAAAAGAAGAGCTGCACAACAAGCTGGAAGAGTTTGCCACGCATACCGACAGCCTGGAGGAAATCCACGAAAACAAAGAGCAGATCGAGATTTCGCGTGCTTACGAACGCATGCCCAACCCGGCGCTGCTGGCTACCGTAGAGTTTATGGATGACAAAATTTACTTCCGCAAAAACGAAAGCGACCTTTTTGAATAAATGATTGTAAATAAAGAATCTATAAAAAGCGATGGGCACTGCCATCGCTTTTGTTTTTTATAAGTGTTATTTTAGCGCCTTATGCTGACAGGTAAAAAAATACTGATTGGAATAACCGGCTCCATTGCCGCCTACAAAATACCGCTGCTGGTGCGGGCACTGATAAAAGAAGGCGCCGAGGTAAAAGTAGTGATGACGCCTGCCGCGCAGGACTTTGTATCAAAGCTTACGCTTTCTACTCTGGCCAAGTCGCCGGTACTTACAGACCTTTTTGATGAGGAGCAATGGGCCAACCATGTGGCGCTGGGCCGCTGGGCCGATGTAATGTTGGTAGCACCATTAAGTTGTAATACTTTGAGCAAAATGGCGCATGGCGGCTGCGATAACCTGCTGCTCGCCACTTATCTTTCCGCCACCTGCTCTGTAGTGGTAGCGCCCGCTATGGATGAAGATATGTGGCACCACGCCAGTACAAAAGGGAATTTAGACGTTTTAAGAGCGCATGGCTGCACCATAATCCCAGTTGAGCATGGCGAACTGGCCAGCGGGCTGGTAGGCGATGGGCGCATGGCCGAAATTGACACGATAGTAGATTTTCTTAAAAGGTTTTTAAGACGTTTTGAAAACCTGGCCGGAAAAAAAGTACTGATCACCGCCGGTCCCACATACGAAGCCATAGACCCAGTACGTTTCATTGGCAACCATTCGTCGGGTAAAATGGGTTATGCGCTGGCAGAAGAGCTGGCCAGCCGTGGCGCACAGGTAACGCTGGTGAGCGGGCCGGTAAACATACAACCAAGGCATAGCGCCATTCGTCTGGTAAAAACAACAACAGCTGCGCAAATGTATGAAGCCTGTCAGCAGGAAAAAGATTACGACTTGGCGATAATGGCCGCTGCCGTGGCCGATTATACGCCGGTAGCGCCGGCAGCAGAAAAAATAAAAAAAACCGGTGAAGAAGGGCTGACCGTGGAGCTGAAAAAAACAGCCGACATTTTAGCCAGCCTGGGAAAAGATAAAAAGGACGGACAAGTACTGGTAGGTTTTGCGCTGGAAACCAGCAACGAAATACAAAACGCGCGTAAAAAGCTGCAAAAAGGTGCCGACCTGATTGTGCTGAACTCGCTGAAAGACGAAGGCGCCGGTTTTGGAAAGGACACCAACAAAATCACCATCATCAGCCGGCAAGGGTGGGAAAAGGTGTTTGAAACCAAATCGAAAACCGAAGTGGCGGCCGATATTGTAAATGTTATAACCGATTTATTGAAATGAAGAAACGCTTTTTAATACCTCTCTTTTTCCTTTTAATGGCTACTACTGCAGGTGCGCAGGAAATACAGGCGCGGCTCACCGTATCGGCCAATCGCATTGGCAACCAGGTGGATAAAAAGGTTTTTCAAACCTTGCAAACCGCCCTCACCAACTTTGTAAACAACCGCCGCTGGACGGGTGATACCTATACCGCTAACGAAAGGCTAAAATGCAACTTTTTGCTCAATATTGACCAGGCCATTGGCGACAACCTGTACAAGGCTTCGTTAACCGTGCAGGCCGCAAGGCCTGTTTATAATACGCAATACGATTCGCCGCTGGTATCCTTTCAGGATAATGATATTGTTTTCCGTTATGTGGAGTTTCAACCTATTGAGTTTAACGAAAACCGCGTTCAGGGCTCCGATCCCCTGGCCGCAAACCTCACGGCGGTGCTGGCTTATTACATCAACATTATTCTGGGTATGGATTACGATTCGTTTGCCCCCCGCGGCGGCGATGTCTATTTTAAGCGTGCGC
>CBDTUH010000324.1:0-3750 GCA_965363375.1 uncultured bacterium | reverse complement strand
AATTCTTTTCGCCATGCCTTTTATTTATGCCGTTGCCAGTTCTTCTTCCTCTTCTTCTATTTCGGCCTCTTCTGCTTCTTTTTGTTTTTGTCGTTCTTCTGCTGCGCGCTGCTTGCCTTCCAGTTGCTCTACGTTGCGCGCTACACTTAAAATAATACCAATAGATAAACAGGTAAAGAGAAACGAACTACCACCCATACTTACCAGCGGCAGCGTTACACCTGTTACGGGAAATAAATTAACGTTCACTGCCATATTGGCCATAGCCTGAATAACGAGTGTAAAGGACAAACCCAATGCGAGGAATGCACCAAACGCATAAGGGCACCGCTTGAATAAGCGTATGCTTCTGTATAAAAAAACGAGGTAAATAAATATCATTAATGCGCCGCCAATCAATCCATATTCTTCAATAATGACGGCGTAAATAAAATCGTTGTAGGCTTGTGGCAGGTAGTTGCGCGCCAGGCTGTTGCCGGGGCCCAGACCTAAAGCACCACCGGTGGCAATGGCAATTTTGGCCTGGTTTACCTGGTACATGTTATCGGTGTTGGCTTCTTTGCCGCCGTACATAAAACCTTCTACGCGGCTGATCCAAGTATCTACTCGTGCGGTTAATTTAGAAGAACTTTCTTTTACCACACCAGCTGACACTACTTCTTCTTCCGCCACCGATTTGTGTTTGATCATAGCAGCCATCACCAGAGCTATCACCGGTATTAAAGCGGCGCCTACTATAAGGCCTAAATGTTTGGTACTTACACGGCCAATAAATAATAAAAGCATACAAGATGCACCCAATAATAAAGCAGTTGATAAGTTGGCGGGCGCAATCAATAAACAAATAATTCCTACCGGAATGACCACCGGCAGAAATCCTTTTTTAAAATCTTTAATGACGTTCTGCTTTTTGCTGAGCAGCCGCGCCAGGTACATGAACAGCGCTAGCTTGGCCAGGTCAGACGTTTGCATCGTCATGTTAATAATGGGCAGCTTTATCCAGCGGCTGCCTTCGTTGAGGGTTACACCAAAGAATAACGTGTAAAAAAGGAGGGGTATGGAAAGTAAAAACAGCAATTTTGCAATGCGCGAGTAAATGGTATAGTTTACCCGGTGTGCAAAATAGATAACACAAAAGCCAATGCCGATAAAAGCAATTTGCTTAAACAAGTAAACCTCTGTATTGCCTTTATACATTTTATACGCCAGCGAACCGGTAGCACTATACACTACCAGCAGCGATACCAGCACCAGCAACAGCACGGTAGCCCAAATAACCTTGTCGCCTTTTGTTTTGTGTAAAAAAGCAGCTTTCTTTATTTGGTCCAGGTCCGTAAAACGTATATCAGCTCCTTGTTTCATAATATCATTACAGGTTCTTTACAGCTACCTTGAACTGTGTTCCGCGGTCTTCATAATTTTTAAACAGGTCGAACGAGGCACAGGCTGGGCTCAGCAATACCGCATCGCCAACCGTAGCCAGCGCAAAAGCAGCATGCACCGCTTCCTCAGCCGAAGCCGTATCCACTATTTTTGCTACTTTACCATCAAAGGCGGCATGCAGCTTAGAATTATCAACACCCATGCACACGATGGCTTTTACTTTTTCGGCTACCAGTTCTTCCACCAGGCTGTAGTCGTTGCCTTTATCCACGCCGCCCAGTATCAACACGGTGGGTTTGGTCATGCTTTCCAGCGCGTACCAGGTGCTGTTTACATTGGTGGCTTTACTGTCGTTAATAAACTCAACCCCGCGCACGGTGGCCACACTTTCCATGCGGTGCTCCAGGCTCTGAAAGGTTTGCACGGCTTCGCGAATTTTGTTTTTGCGAATGTCCATTGTTGACCCTGCCACACATGCTGCCATAGTATTGTATTGATTGTGTTTTCCTTTTAAAGCAAAATCATACACGCTCATCGACTGCTGCTCGGCACCGGTATTTACCTGCATCTCATCGTCTTTGATGTGGGCGCCTTTTTTAACTTCCTGCTTCATACTGATTGGTATTGTGTTAGAAAAAATTTTCTGTTTGGTTAAATGTTCTATTACTACTTCATCATCCAGGTTATAGATGAAAACATCATTTGAAGTCTGGTTCATCGCTATACGAAACTTGCTCTGGATATAATTTTCAAATTTGTAATCGTAGCGGTCCAGGTGGTCTTCTGTTATGTTCAACAGAATGGCCACATCGGGCCTAAACGTTACAATATCATCCAGCTGAAAAGAACTGATTTCTGCCACATACACCGGCTTTGGGTCTTCCGCCACCTGCTTGGCAAACGAGTAACCAATGTTGCCTACCAATGCCGCATCTAGCCCAGCCACTTTGCACATGTGGTAAACCAATGCCGTAGTAGTGCTTTTGCCGTTGCTACCGGTAATAGCTATTATTTTACTATCACCTTTATAGCGGTAGGCCAGCTCTATTTCCGATATCACCGGAATACCTTTCGCACGTATCTTTTTCACCCACGCGTTCTTTTCCGGTATACCGGGGCTTTTTACCACTTCATCCGCACTTAAAATCAGCGCCTCATCCACTTCTCTTTCTGCAAAAGGAATCTGAGACGTTTTCAGTTCGTTGCGATAACCATCTTTCAAAGAGCCTTCATCAAATAAAAACGTGTCAAAACCCTTTTGCTGCGCCAGCAGGGCTGCCCCTACGCCGCTTTCGCCACCTCCTAATATCACCATTCGTTTTTGCATAGGTTATACGGAAAGGGTTTGGTTTTTCACTTGTATTCTTTCTTTTTTCGTTTTCACAATACGGCTATTCACTATCCTTTCTTATTATCTCAGTTTTAAGGTTACTATTGAAAAGATCACCAGCATCAGCGTTACAATCCAAAACCGCGTTACAATCTTTGCTTCGTGGTAGCCTTTCTTTTGATAATGGTGGTGCAGCGGGCTCATTAAAAAGATCCTTCTGCCTTCACCATATTTTCGTTTGGTGTATTTGAAATAACCTACCTGCATCATTACACTCAGGTTCTCTACCAGGAACACGCCGCAGAAAATAGGTATCAACAATTCTTTATGCACAATAATGGCCAAAGCTGCAATGATGCCGCCGAGTGTTAGTGAGCCGGTATCTCCCATGAACACCTGCGCGGGATACGAATTGTACCACAAAAACCCAACACAACCCCCAATCATAGCACCAATGAATATGGACAGTTCGCCCAGGTTGGGGATGTACATGATGTTGAGATAATCAGCTAAAAGAAAAGACCCGCTGGCATAGGCAAACACACCCAAACAAACGCCCACCAGTGCCGATGTACCCGTTGCCAAACCATCCAGTCCATCTGTAATGTTAGAACCGTTGGATACGGCAGTAATAATAAATATCACAATCAGGATGTACAGCAGCCAAGCATAATCGCGCAGGCCCTGCGGCAACAGTTTTTCGTAGTTGAACTCGTGGCTTTTTACAAACGGAATGGTGGTTACCGGCACTTTGGTTTCTACAAACACCCGCTTGTTGCCGTTTACATCACGCTCAATATATTTTCCGCTGGGTGTGCCGGTGCCAATGTACTCGCGGTAGGTAGTTACATTGGGGTTAAACCAAAGCGTGGCGCCTACAATAATGCCCAGCATTACCTGCCCGAATATTTTAAATCGCCCGGCCAGCCCGTCGGCATCACTTTTTTTATAACTGGTGCCTTGCTGCTGTGCCAGCTTTTTAGAGCGCAGCTTCAGGTAATCATCTACAAAGCCAATAATGGCCAGCCATACGGTGC
>CBDTUH010000323.1:0-3750 GCA_965363375.1 uncultured bacterium | reverse complement strand
CCCCTGCTGTCTCTATTCAGCAGCATACCATTCAGCGCAATGCCTAACGTGGTTTTGGTATTCATAAAAAAATCTACACCGGTGCGCAGGTTGTTGGTATTGCCCTCGCCTGTAAAGCGGGAAGGCTGCTCCAGTTGTGCAGCAATGGTTTTACCATCGGCCTCGTAATAACGGCGCAGCGCGTAAATATTGGTAAAGCTTTGGTTGTGGTTGTAGCTGTAGTTGGCAAAATAATTAAACCGGCCGCTTCGGTAATTCAGTTGAAGGCTGTTGTTGTTTTTCGGGTAAAAGCCCTGGCTGTAGGCCGTGCTGATGCTGCCGTTAAAGCCTTTTTGTTTTTCTTTTTTTGTTTTGATATTGATGATGCCCGCATTGCCTGCTGCATCGTAGCGCGCCGATGGCTGGTCCATAATTTCCACCTGGCTTAGCTGTGCCGCACTCATGCCGCCCAGCATAGATGAAAGCTGCGCCGCATCCATGTAGGTTTGCTTACCGTCCATTAAAATCAAAACGCCGCTTTTCCCTTTCAGGCTGATGTTGCCGTCTTTATCAACCGTTACACCCGGCAGTTTTTCTAATGCTTCCAGTGCTGTGGTCCCTACATTGGTAATGCTAGCATCCAGGTTCACCACGGTTTTGTCGGGGCGCATTTCTATAAATGGCCGGCGCGCCGTAACAGTTACTGCATTAAGTGTTTCGGCACTGCTGTTCAAAACAACTGGTAGCTCTGTAACACCATTTATGGCAAACAAATTGGTTTGATGCGGTGCATAACCTACACGGCTGATGCGCAAAAAATAATGGCCTGTTGCCAGTTGGTAAAACTGACCTGTGCCTGATGTGTCGGTAACTACAATTTTAACCAGCGAAGAATCGGCGCGCAGCAGTTCTGCTGTAGCGTGGGCCAGTGGCGCGCGGCTGCTGTTTTGTACTTTCAGTAATAGGGTGCCACCGTTTTGCGCCTGTACAGCACCACTGGATAAACCTATAAAAAGGATGAATAAAAAGTAACGCATAGTTAAAACCAAAGTAGCGCAAACCCAAAAGGAAAAATGGAGGTTTTGTGTCAGCGGTAAAAATGCAATGATGACAAGCGATGCAGCGCCCTTTTTTTATAGGTGAGTTATGTACATAGTTCATGGTTCATAGTTGATGGCGAACAGCCGGATATAAAACGTCTCATTTTCCTTTTAACCAACTTATCAACTATATATACTGATCAACTAAAACAAAACGTCTCTTTTTCCTTTAAACTTCAAATAAAAAAGCCTGCATTGCGCAGGCCTTTTTATATTGAAGTCAAATTGTTTTTTAATCCAGACCGCCCTTACGTGTTGGGCTGCGCGGCGTGGGCCATGCGGAGGGCTCGCCGGTGCGCGGGTTCACAGGCATCACAATTCTTTCGCGCGAAGTGGTATTGGGGTCTTCGCTGGCAGCATAGGTCATAATAGCGGTGAGGATGGCATTGTTGCGCACATCATCAAACACAATCTTATCGTACGTATCGCGGTTGGTATGCCAGGTGTAGCTGCCATAGCTCCAGCTTAAAGAACTTAACGAAAAAGCCGGTGCGCCCGCTGCTACAAATGATGCATAATCGGAGCCGCCGCCACCGGGTGTGCCGGGAAAACGGGTTTCAATATGCTGGCGAATATTTTGCGGCACTTTTTGCAGCCAGCGGCCCAGGAAATCGTACGAATGTAAAAAGCCCTGGCCCGACAGGTTGGTTACGCGGCCGGTTCCATTATCCTGGTTAAACAAGGCCTGCATGCCTTTTACAATCTCGGGGTGGTCTTCTACAAAAGCACGCGAGCCGTTGAGACCCTGCTCCTCGCTGCCCCACAGGCCCACAATGATGGTGCGCTTGGGGTTGGGGTAATATTTTTTCAGCAACCGTGCGGCTTCCATCATGGTGATGGTTCCGGTAGCATTATCGGTAGCGCCGCCGCCGCCGTCCCATGAGTCGAAGTGGGCAGACAGGATGATGTATTCCTCAGGTTTTTCGGTGCCTTTAATTTCGGCAATGGTATTAAAGGTGGGCTGCACCCCCTTTTCCTTGCTATCCGCACGCACGGCTATTTTTGGTTGTTGTCCGCTTTCGGTAAGGCGGTATAGCAGGCCATAGTCTTCCAGCGAAAGGTCGATGGTAGGAACTTTTTTAGTGTTAGCGCCAAATATTTTATTGACACCAAAACCCGATGACCAGTTGGACATCACTACGCCAACGGCGCCTGCTTTTTCTAAAGCAGCCGGCAGTGTGCGTGCATTATAGCCGGTTTTGCTAATACGGTTGCGCCAGGCATCGGTTTGTGCTGCGCGTTCCTTACGCATTTTCTCCAGCGATTCGGGTGTGGCATATTCCTGCCAGTTATAATCTGGACGGCCTGTTGGCTGCTCCATTGATATCAATACAAATTTGCCTTTTACCTGCGGCAGCCATTGTGCAAAAGCCGCAGAGTCGGCTACATCGGGGATAATAATGGTTTCGGCTGTAACAGTTTTGCCGCCGGTACTCGGGCTCCAGGCCAGTTGCATGCCTTCCAGGCTTTTTACGCGTGGGTGCACCATGTCAATGTGCGTGATGCCACGTTCCCAGCCGCGCCACTCGCCCCATTTTTCGTTGCGGGCAGGTATGCCCCAGCTGTTGAATTTTTGTACCGCCCAGTTGTGTGCCTGTTGCATTTGAGGTGTACCTACCAGTCGCGGGCCTATCACATCTACCAGCTCATGCGCCATCTTTTCCAGCTGCGAGTTTTCGGTTGCTTCTTTTACCATTGCCTCTACCACAGCATCTTTTGCCTGCGCAAAAGTGGCCGGTGCATAGGTAATCAATACAATCAAAAATAAAAGAATTCGGCTGCGGTTGAAATGCAGCCTGTAGTTGTACGTTTTTGTTTCCATGAAACTAATTTAAGGAAACAAAAACAAAACGCTGTTGTTACGCACTTTAAAAAAGCACTGCTGCAAAAAAATGCTTACAAAGGCACACGTTGTTACCAGCAACATGCCTTTGTAAGCAGAGGCGCGGGTACATTAATCAAAAATGTTTTGTACAGAAACACTAACAGCCGCCCAGCAGCCAGTAAATGATTACAAAAACAATGATGGTACCAAAGCAGCCGCCACCTAATTTTTTGGCGCCGTAGCCTGCAATAATTGCTCTTAACCAATTGGGCATAATGTTGAAGATTTATGATAATGGTTAAAATATTGTGCCATTGTGCCGGCTAAAGATTTTTTATGCATTTGGTGGAATGTTTTTGTGTAATAGAGATATGGCGGATATTTAATTTGTAAGCGGGTAAGATTCAATAAAATCAAAAGCAAAAACAGAGGTTTTTAAAAGCTGTGGTTTGTAGGGGAATAAGTATCAACATCGCTCAAATTAACCTTTGACTGATGGAGAAGTTGTGTATTTTTACACCATACACTTAAATCTCAATAATGAAACTTTTTGTTGCGGGACTTCCGTACGATTTGTACGACGAGGAGTTAGTAGAAATTTTTGAAAAGTTTGGCACCATTGCATCGGCTAAGGTGGCAATGGATAAAGAAACCGGCAAGAGCCGCGGTTTTGCATTTGTAGATATGCCAAACGATGAGGAGGCCCGCGAAGCGATAGAGCACCTCAACGACATATCGCTGGGAAAAAAACCACTGGTGGTAAAGCAGGCCGATGAGCGCGGCGGACCCGGCGGTGGCGGCGGCTTTGGCGGTGGTGGATTTGGCGGCGGCGGCAACCGCGGCGGC
>CBDTUH010000322.1:0-3765 GCA_965363375.1 uncultured bacterium | reverse complement strand
GATGCTGACAATCCTGCCAGCCCACCGCCAATAACGGCCACATCCCATATATGATTTTCGTTTTGCATTTACGCAGTGCAGGTTACCAGCCAGCGAAAAGCCCATTGCCAGCTGCATTGGTATTGTGTAATTTGTGCCTGCCCAAACAAAGCTTTCCATTCTTTTTTGGTAAAGCCACGCAACACCGACAAAGGTGCATCATTCTTTACAAGATAACTTTTAGAAAAAGCCTGCGTCAATGCTTTTATAGAATAATAAGCCAATGGGTGTCGGTGCAGGTCGTTGATAAAAAAGCCAAGCAGGGCGTGCTGCTGCATCCATTGCAGTTGCGCCACCAGCTGACCATTGGTAAAGTGGTGGCAAAAAAGAGATGAAAATACGAGGTGCGGTTTGGAAGGAAAAATAAGGTCTTTATAATCTGATGCTACAAACTCAATCTCGCCATTCCGTTCCTGACTTCTGGCAAATTGCACACACTCCTCATTAATATCCACACCCGTTAACTGCACCGGAATTTCTTTCGCTTCCGCCCATTGTTTAATGGCAAATAAATTATCACCGCCGCCACAGCCAATTTCTACAATGTGTACCGGCGTATGCAAAACGTCTCTCTTTCCTTTTAAAAGCATTTGAACACCTTTGAGCGTAACACGGTGACCGCCCAGTTGTTGATTAATCACATCCAGCTCGCGCATGTTTTGGGCAATATGTGCAAAAGGAATTTTGCTGCCATCTAGCAGTTCTTTTTCTGTGCTGCGGTGTTGAAAGTTGGGCATTAGCTGGCAGATGCGGTAAAGGTTTCTATTGTAAGGCCGGGGCCGAAGGCAGCACCAAAAACCTGCTTTTTTCCTTTTAAATGTAATAACTCTTTTAGTACAAACAATACCGTGGCCGACGACATATTGCCATGCTGCTGCAACACATGGTAAGATGGCGCTAAATGTTCTTTCTGCAACCCTACACTTTGCTGCACCGCCTCCAGAATGCGCTTGCCGCCGGGGTGTATACACCAGTGGCTTACATCCTGTTTTTGCCAACCACTTTTTTGAAGACTGCGCAGCACCACCGCATCAAAATCTTCTTCTATCAGGTCGGGCACATAACCACTCAGCTGCATCAAAAAACCGGAAGAGGAAAGTTCCCAGGCCATATCGCGCTTGCCTTTGGGCACCACCTCTGAATAAAAATCATTAATACGGATTCCCTTGCTGTTATCATCACCCGTTACCAGCACGGCAGCCGCACCATCAGCAAATAGTAGCGATGACATAACGTTGTCCAGCGTGGGCTCGCGCTGAAAATGCAGCGTACACAGTTCCGTACATACAATCAGTACTTTGGCTTTGCTATCGCTTTTGCAAAAAGCATCGGCAATTTTCAAAGCATGTATGGCAGCATAGCAACCCATAAAGTTGACCGATGTGCGCATAATGTTTTTTGGTGCATCCATCAGTTCCAGCACCTGAAGGTCGAGGCCCGGCGCGCTCATGCCTGTGCAGCTAACAGTTATCAGGTGTGTAATGTCGGCATCGTGTGCCACACCATTGAGGCAGTTACGGATGGCATCTATAGAAAGCAGCGGCGCCTGCTTATTGAATACGGCCATGCGTTGCTCCAGCGTAGGAAAAGGCTCCAGGTTTTCGGTGGGCGGGTAAAACTTCCACTCGCTAATGGGCCTGCTGTAATCTGACAATACAGAATAGCGCTGCGTAATGCCGCACTGGCTGTACATAAAACGCAGCTTGCGCTTCTCCGCTTCGGTCATACCAAACACGCCCTGCATAAAATGCAGAATATCAGTTTGACGGTGGCAGTAAGCGGGCACCGCGGTGCCTATGGAAACAATGGTACTCAAGTGTATTGTCTTATTATCAGTGTTGAAAAATAGACCAGCATGCAAAGCGTGGAAATAACGTTCATGCGCAGGCTGTTCTTAAAATCGGCTGCGCCATCATCTTTCCATACTTTATACCACCACCACGAAAAAAATAATACCACCGGCAGCATGCAAAGCAAAAAAAGATAGAATGACTGCAGTTCTTCTTTCCTGTTAAGCAATAAAAACATGCAAAAAGTTGCGGCGCCAAAAAGGATGGAACTAAAAACAAAAGTGCCCTGCTTGCCCAGCCTGTAGCTGATGCTGATAACGCCATCCTCCTTATCCTGCTGGTGCTGGTAAATTTGCGTAAGCGGGTATGAGGCGCCAATGAGTAAACTGGCTATTAAACTTTGCAGCCACGGCACACTTTTCGGTACCGTGCTGCAGCCTAAATAAGTGATTAAAAAAACAACAGCACCCTGGAAAATAAAAACGGTTAAAAAGCCCATTACAGGATATTGCTTGAGCCTGATACGCCGGTAGCTGTAGGCCCGCGAAGCCAGAATGTAGAACAATATACCCAGCGCAAAAAGAGGATGAATGTAAAACGATAAAGCAACAGCCACCACATCCATCACTACACTTGTTACAAACAATTGCCGAGTAGGTTGCAGCGGATTTTGGAGCCCACCAATAGGCGATGTATCGCGGTCCATATAGGAGTTGTAGCCATTGCTACTGGGATACACCAGAAAATGGAGAATAAAAAAAGCAACCAACACTTTGAAATAATGCATTTGGTTGTGCAACTGGCTTAACGCAAATAAAAAAACTGGTAACAGGAAAAGCGAAAAATGAAACCGCAATAATTGTATAGTAGATGAGTGCAACACTTTATTAAGTTAATGATAAAATAGTTTACAGTTCACAGTTTATAGTTTTTAGTTTTTAGCTATTGAACCCAAAACGTCTGTTTTACCTTTTAACTATTTTGCACACAGAAAAGGGTAAAGGCATTGATACCAAAACGTCTCTTTTTCCTTTTAAGCTACCAATCAACTTATCAACTAAATCGAAACGTCTCTTTTTCCTTTTAAAGTTTTTCTTGCAGAGTAAAAGCAGGAAATAAGCTGTATGCAAAACGTCTGTTTTCCCTTTTACATTTTTAATTTTTCATTTTCCAAACGTCTCCATTTCCTTTTACAATCGCTATCCGTTTTACTGCCCCTGATTCTTTGTATTTTGCAAGCATGAAAAAGTTACTGCTTCTTTTACTGGTTGTGGTGCAACTGGCTGCTGCTGCACAAACAAAACCTTTTCGTTTTGCTTTTGTAACTGACACGCACATCGGCTCGCCCAGCGGTGTGGCTGAAGAAGACCTGCGCCGTACCGTTGCGGACATTAATGCCATGACGGATGTTGACTTTGTAATTATCAGCGGCGACGTCACAGAACTGGGCACCTGGCACGAACTGTATACTGCCAAACAAATTTTAGATGGCTTGAAAGTGCCTTACTATATCATTCCCGGCAACCACGATACAGGCTGGAGCGAAAGCGGCGGCCTTGGTTTTACCAAAGTTTTTGGCGACGACAAATTTTACCTAAAACACAACGGCTTTCATTTTTTGGCCAATGCATCAGGGCCCTATGTGCGCATGAGCGATGGCCACATTCCGCGCCACGCCGTCAACTGGATGAAAGAAAAACTGGCCGGCATTGACAAAAGCGAACCTATTGTATGCATCAACCACTATCCGCTGGATGAAGGATTGGACAATTGGTACGAAGCCATTGACATGCTGAAGCAAAAAAACACCGTGCTGGCGTTGTGCGGCCACGGCCATAGCAACCGCCCCGTACAGGCAGAAGGCATACCGGCCGTGATGGTCCGCTCTAACCTGCGCGCCCGCGCTGCAGAAGGCGGTTACAACCTGGTAGATGTG
>CBDTUH010000321.1:0-3768 GCA_965363375.1 uncultured bacterium | reverse complement strand
ACGTTTTGTAAAATGAAAAATTCAAAAGTAAAAGGAAGGCAAGACGTTTACATAGTTACCGATTAATCAATTTACTTTATCAACCATTATCAAAATAAACTCCTAAACCCGCTTTTTACTTTCCAGATACCGGCTGCGCAGTAACTGGTCTAGCGGCACGCCGTTTACTTTACTTTCCAGCCAGCTAACAATATCGAGATAGGCAAAGGCGCGCGCTTCAAAATGATTCTTCTGCAGCTTTTTCAGCTTGTGCAGCAGTTTTTCAAACGCCGGTTTCAGCTGCCGCGCCGATATACGGAATGACTGCCGCAAAAACTGAAGTATCTCTTCTTCCACCCCGCTCAGGTTCTGCATTTTGGCCATAAAACGATAAACCGATCGTGTGAGGTATTCCAACAGGTCGTAGTTTCCAATTTCATAGTGTGCTATCAGGTGCAGCAGGCGGGCATAACATTGCAGATCGCTACGCAGGTCTACTTTCCAGTTGATAATTTTATTGAGGTAATCAATGGTTTTGTCATAATTGCCGCTGCCAAAATAAAGCGATGCTATTTTATAGTAAAACACCAGCACGCGGTGCCGGTCGAGGTGCAGGGCATAATCGTCCAGCTTTTCTTCTATCTCGGGCACCAGCACCAGACCTTTTTTAAACGTACCGTGCATAAAATGCTGGTTGATTTTTGAAATATACAGGTACACAAACACCTGTATGGCGTTGTTATCGTTTCGGCTAACGGTATTTGAATTTGCAAAACTTTCAAACTGCTTAAGCGTATGGTCAAATTTGCTGAAATGGCGCAGCGAAAACTGCGCATTCAGCAGGTTGTGCATGCCTTTGATGTAGTGCGCCGTTTCCACATCAATCATGATAGGTTCTGCATGAAAAAGGTCCGCCCATTTTTGCGTATAACGGTAATACATCAAAAAATCCTGCCGTATGAATGCATACCAGCAATAGCTTTGGTACAGGTACATTTTCTGGTAAAAAGTAGCATCGTCCGGAAGGTGTTTTGGCAGGTTTTCCTTGAAATATCTATTGAGCGACTCTTCATCTTCTTTGTTGCGGGCATGACCATTATTGATGTACCAGCCATACAGTTGCAACGCCAGGTTGGAAAGCTGTGTTACCAGCATTAGGCGGCCAGCCACTACTTCAGCTTCTTCCGACAACTGTGTAGCGCGGTTGGCCAAGCTACGCGTGATGTGCAGCGATTCAATATGTTTTTCGAGGCTCAGCACCTGCACCAGCAGGCTTATTTGGTTGTAATGGCCGGCCTGTTCTTTCAACCGCTCTAAAATGCGTAGGCTTTGAATGTAAAGACCTTTGTTGTATAAAATGCGCGCATGGTCCATTTGCTCGCGCAGCAAAATGTCGATGTTGGCGCCGTTCTCCAGCAGGCGCAGGCTGGCCAGCAGTTGCTTGTACAAGTGCGCTTTAATGTTGGAAAGCTGCTGCTTTTTAATGGCCGGCACTTTTTTCAGCACCTGCACATCATCGTACTCCGAAAGCTTATCCAGCGCATCAAACAGTTGCACGATCTTCAGGTCTTCGTTGGAAGAATTTCTTTTGATGTATAATTTGAAATTGCGCTTTTCCGACTTCTGCAGCGAATGAATCAATTGAAAAAGCGCATCTGTAGACCTGTTGGGCATCGTAATTATTTTTGGCTGAAACTCAATATCAAAGCCGGTTATTGCACCTCAAACCTTTTTTGAACATAGTAAAACTGCCACACACTTTTCAGCCTTTTTTTCAGGTGCATGCTACTTTTGTTCCCGGAGGGGGTGATTTCTCATATAGCAAGCAATCGTTAAATCACCATCCTCCAATTTTTTTGCCCTCTCCTTTCCCCTTTTTACAGGAAAAAAAGACATCACCAACAACCTTAAATTCAAACTGGAAAAATAGCAAGCAGGCACTACAAACTTAATAAAATTTAAGCCCAACTGCCAAATTTTGCAACTGCGGACAGACGCTGTATTTTGTATATTTACAAAAGTGATATTGCCTGTTTCCTATTTCTGAATCAAAAATTTATTTGTGAAAAAGTGGATGTTCCTGTTTAGTCTTTACCTGACGGCTTGCAATAACGAAAACACAACGCCTGAACCGGTATCAACTGTAGACAGCAACCTGGCCGAACCTAATGATACGGTATTACCGGAGTTGTACATTGACCCACTCACCGGCGATACCACCTTTACCATTGCGCTCGACTCCAGCGTAGAGGCCATTTTGCCGGACGATACCAGTTATCAAAAGGAAAAATAGACGTTTTATAAAACTGTTACATCCCTTCGTTATAAAAGGAAAACCAGACGTTTCGTTTCAGCGGATCGAACATTTTTTGCGCACAGTTTGTATCTTCCATTTATATCAACAAAAGATGAAGAAAATTGCCGTTGCCATTACCGGGGCCAGTGGATCTATTTATGCACGTTTGCTTTTACAATCGCTGATAAAGTTGAAGGATCAATGCAAAGAAGTATCTGTGGTGATGAGCAGCAATGCACCCTTTGTGTGGGAAACAGAGCTGGGCGAAAAAGACTTTCATTCATTCCCTTTTCAATACTTTGATAAAAACGATTTTAAAGCGCCGTTTGCATCTGGCTCGGCACAGTACGATGCCCTTATAGTGGTGCCCTGCTCGATGGGAACACTGGGGCGCATTGCCGGCGGCATTTCCAACGACCTCATTACCCGCAGTGCTGATGTAATGCTGAAGGAAAGAAAGAAACTAATACTGGTGCTGCGCGAAACGCCTTACAACTTGGTGCACATTAAAAACATGGAAATGGTGACGCTGGCTGGTGGTATCATATGCCCTGCCACGCCTTCTTTTTACAGCCGTCCGCAAACCATTGAAGCAGCCGCACAAACCGTAGTGGACCGCGTGCTGGACCTGGCCGGATTGAAAAGCAAAAGCTACCGCTGGGGGAATGAAAGCTAAGTTTTAAAGCACCTGTCCATAAGCTAATTTTAAAAGGAAAAAGAGACGTTTTATACTGCATATAATATCCAGTACAAAACGTCTCATTTTCCTTTTGACTATTTTCTCCTTTTTTTCAACAAACTTCAAAACGTCTTTTTTCCCTTTTACAATTTCGATGGAAAAAATGTTGACCTAAATGACATTCAGCATTATTCATTTTCCATTGTCTAAAAACGTCTCTTTTTCCTTTTAGCCTTGCATTAAAAAAAAGCGAAACAATCTGTTTCGCTTTATCAAAATTTATCAATTAAAAAACTTAGGCACCTGCAAACTGCTTGCGAATCAGGTTTAGGGCGCTGCCCGCCTTAAACCATTCAATCTGCTGCTGGTTGTAAGTGTGGTTCAGCTTTATTTTATCGGTAGTGCCATCTGCATGGGTCAGCACCATGGTCAGTTGTTTGCCAGGTGCAAATTCGGTCAGACCTTTTATTTCAATTACATCGTCTTCCTGCACTTTATCATAATCTTCTTTATTGGCAAAAGTAAGACCCAGCATACCCTGCTTTTTTAGGTTGGTTTCGTGTATGCGGGCAAAGCTTTTTACCACGATGGCTCGTACACCCAGGTGGCGCGGTTCCATGGCCGCATGCTCGCGGCTGGAGCCTTCACCGTAGTTCTCATCACCTACTACCACGGTACCAATGCCATGTGCTTTGTAATCGCGCTGCGTGGCCGGTACAGGTCCGTATTCGCCGGTCAATTGGTTCTTAACCGAATCTGTCTGGTTGTTGAAATAGTTCACCGCGCCAATCAGCATGTTATTCGAAATATTGTC
>CBDTUH010000320.1:0-3773 GCA_965363375.1 uncultured bacterium | reverse complement strand
GATATTGTGCGGCAGGTGTATATGGATGAAAAAGTAGAGCAATATATATTGGATATTGTATTTGCTACGCGCAACCCATCCAATTATAAGCTGGATAATTTGAAACCATTGATTTCTTACGGTGCATCGCCACGTGGCAGCATCAACCTGGCATTGGCTGCAAAGGCGCAGGCTTTTTTAAACAAACGTGGTTATGTGGTGCCCGAAGATGTGCGCAGCATCAGCAACGATGTATTACGCCACCGCATTGGCTTAACTTACGAAGCGGAAGCAGAAAACATCACGCCTATCAACGTCATTGAGCAGATTATTGATAAAATCAATTTGCCGTAAATGGGATGACAGAGGAAAGATGACAGTTGACAGAAAAGTGTACTAAACATGACGAATTATCAAAACCTTGAAGCATGGAAGAAATGTATAAGTTTGGTAAAAGAGGTTTATACGGCTGTCAAAAGTTTTCCAAAGGAGGAAATGTTTGCATTGACATCTCAAATAAAAAGAGCCGCTGTATCTGCTCCGGCTAATATTGCAGAAGGTGTAGGTAGAAATTATTAAAAAGATACGATACAATTTCTGCATATTGCTCGAGGCTCCGTATATGAATTGGAAACTTTATTAAGTATTGCTGTTATGCTCGAAATGTTGAACGATGAAACATTTAATAAATTAGATCTGCAAATAAAAGAGAATTTAAAAGTTTTGAATGGCTTAATTACATACTATGAAAAAAGCGACCTTAAATAGCTGTCATCTGTCATCTGTCAACTGTCAACTTTCAACATGCTGACTACAGCTGAAATAATAAAAAAGGTTAGAGAACTTGAAATAAAAAGCAAGAAACTCACGAGTGATTTATTCACGGGTGAGTATCATAGTGCTTTCAAGGGCAAGGGAATGTCGTTTCGGGAAGTGAGGGAATATGCAGCCGGTGATGATATCCGATTTATCGACTGGAACGTATCGGCGCGTTTTGGTCATCCCTACAGCAAAGTGTTTGAAGAAGAACGTGAGTTAACGGTGATGATGTTGATTGATGTAAGTGCTTCTTCTTTATTTGGTACGGTGAACGCCACCAAGCGCGAATATGCTACAGAAATGGCAGCGGTTCTGGCTTTTTCGGTAGTCAACAACGGAGATAAGATTGGTGCTATTTTGTACAGCGATAAAATAGAAAAATACATTCCGCCCAAAAAAGGAAAACAACAGGCCTTGTTTATTTTGCGCCAGTTGTTATCTGTCGAGCCGGCCAGGAAGGGTACTGCATTGTCTACCGCATTGCGCTACTTTAACAATACCACGCGGCAAAAAAGTATTGGTTTTGTGCTGAGTGATTTTTTGGATGCGGCCTACCAGGATATGCTGCGCATAGCTGCTAAAAAGCATGATATCATTGGCATCAAACTGTATGACAAAATGGACCAGCACCTGCCCAACGTAGGTATGTTGCGCATAGAAGATGCCGAAAGCGGAGAACAGAAATGGATAGATACCGGCAGCAAACTCGTGAGGCATGAATATGAAAAAGAATTTTTCCGTGTAACCGATTATTGCAACGATGTTTTCAAACGCAGCGGTGCCGACCTGCTGCACATCCGTACCGACGAGGATTATGTAAAGGTGTTACAACGATTTTTTATCAGCCGAAGCTAATTCATGAAAACATTTTTAACCCCTTTTCTTTTCTTAATACTGATTGCCCAAACTGCTTTTGGTCAGAACACGGTATCTGTTTCTGCCGCAGTCAATAAAAACAAAATGGTGATTGGCGAGCAGGTGCAATTAAAGCTCGATGCGTTTTTTCCTTCCGGGGTTGCACCTTCTTTTTTTGAGGTGGATTCTTTTTTACACTTTGAAATTCTGCAGAAAGCAAAAATAGATACGCAAAGTACTGAACGCGGTCTGCAGCTTTCGCAATACATCACCTTTACCAGTTGGGACTCCGGCACCTGGAGCATACCTGCATTTGCACTGGCCGATAACCGGCGCATACGCACGCAGCCTGTTGCCGTTGCGGTAGGCTATTCGCCCATGCCGCCCGACCAGAAATACCATGATGTAAAAGATATATTGAATGTGCAGCAACGCCCGCGTATTACCTGGTATTGGTATGTGGTGGGAGCTTTGTTATTGTTGCTTCTTTTCTGGCTGCTGTTTCCCAAAAAGAAAAAAGAAGCAGCGCCGGTGTTGAATACAGCCGATGTGTACAAGCAAACACTGGCGCAGCTGGATGCCTTAAAAGGAAAAAGAGACGTTGAAGGAAAACTCTATTTTACAGAACTGGTATCGATTTTTAGAAATTATTTGCAGCAGCGTAAAGGCATACAATCACACTCTAAAACAACCGAAGATATCAGCCGTCAGTTAAGAACATTGCAGTTGCCCGAAAGTGATTACAACACCCTGGTGCAAACGCTGCAGCTGAGCGATTTTGTAAAGTTTGCAAAGTATGAACCTTTGGCTGAAGAAAAAGAAGAAGCCTTGAATACCATTAAAAAAAGTATTGTAACCATTGAACATTCCAAATCATGATTTACGACTGGTTACAAAATATCGAGTTTGCCAATGTGTGGGTGCTGCCTTTTTTAGGCATGCTTCCTGTTTTTGGTTTCCTCTATTACCGCACCAGAAGCGCGCGCAATTCAACATTCACGGTAAGTACGGCACAGGCCTTAAAGGTAAAAACAGCTAAAAATGCTTTTATTCATTTACCATTTTGGCTGCGCTTGCTGGCATTGGGTTGTTTGATACTGGCGCTGGCCCGCCCACAGGTGCGAGATGTGCGCAACCGTACCAAAGGCGAAGGCATTGATATGGTGCTGTGTATAGATGTTAGCGGCAGCATGCGCTCGCGCGATTTTTATCCCGATAGATTAGAAGTAGCCAAAGAAATGGCGGCCGAATTTGTAAAGCAGCGCCCGGTAGACCAGATAGGTCTGGTGATTTTTTCGGGGGAACCGTTTACGCAGTTTCCGCTTTCTACCGACCATGCGAGTTTGATAATACAAATACAAAGCCTGCGCAGCGGTATGCTGGAAGATGGCACCGTAATAGGCGAGGGGCTGGCTACATCGGTAGCGCGGCTAAGCAACAGCAAATCAAAAAGCAAGGTAATTATACTGCTGACAGATGGTAAGGAAGAGCCGCCTGAAACACGATTGATTGATCCCTACACGGCGCTGGAAATTGCCAAAACAGAAGGTGTAAAAGTGTACACCATTGGTATGATGGCGCGTGCCTCGGCTACTATTGGCGAAGGTGGCGGCAGCGGCGGCGCCAATGCTTTTTTAGATGAATCGCTGCTGAAACGCATAGCGGCCCAAACGGACGGCGAATATTTTAGAGCCACGGACAAAGAGGGCCTCAAAGAAATTTACACCCAAATAGACCGGCTCGAAAAAACAGAAGTGGACGTAATATCGCGTACGCGCTTCGATGAAAAGTTTATTCCCTTTATGATTGTGGCGCTCATTTTGCTGGCATTAGAGGTAGTTTTGCGCTATACATTTTTACGTACATTTCCATAACATATGCAGGGAATTGTTTACAAATCAACAGGCAGCTGGTACACCGTGGTAGATGATGCGGGTAAGATGTGGAACGCGCGCCTGAAGGGCGTTTTCAAGCAGGAAGGGCTTACCTCTACCAACCCGATTGCCGTGGGCGATGTAGTGGATTTTGACATGGAGAACGAAGGTGAAGGCAGCGTGATGATCAAAAAAATTCATGACAGGCGCAACTACATCAACCGCAAGTCGCCGCGCATTAAAAGC
>CBDTUH010000319.1:0-3806 GCA_965363375.1 uncultured bacterium | reverse complement strand
GACTGCAATACGGCAATTCCTCTTTTGAATACCCGCGCACTTTTATTGAAAACAAACTGCTGGTGCTTACCACTACCAATGGTACCAAGTTGCTGCACATGGCGGTGGCCAAAGGTGCTACGGAAATCATCACCGGTTCGTTCCTGAACCTGAGTGCCGTATGCGACCACCTGGTGCAGCAAAATAAGAGCGTGATACTGGCCTGCGCCGGCTGGAAGGACAGGGTAAATATGGAAGACACGCTTTTTGCCGGTGCTGTTATAGCACGCATTGGCGAGCACTTCGATATCAACTGCGACTCCTCGCAAATAGCCCGCAGCCTGTACAACGAAGGCAAAGAAGACCTGTACGGGTTTATGAAAAACAACAACGCATCGCACTACCACCGCCTCACCAACTTTGGGCTGGAAAAAGACATTCGCCACTGCCTGATACCCGACCAGGCCAATGTGTTGCCGCACTACCGCGACGAACGGCTGGTGGTTGACCCGGCGCGATAAATGTTGAACAAGGAACAAGGAATCGATGAATGTAGAAGTAATGTCGTGAATGGTGAATTGGGAATTGTCAATTAGAGAAATGTTCAACACGCAACTTTAAAAGGAAAAAGAGACGTTTTATAAGTAAAGGAGCCTAGCTCCTTTTTTTATTGCATTTATGTAAAAGGAAAAAGAGACGTTTTGTAAATGCGTTGATTGTTACCATGAACCTCAAAAGAAAAAACAGAGGTTTATAAAAATACTTTCCCTGTCATTTCAATCAAAGAGAGAATTCTGCCGAAGGCCTATCAAAAGCAAAAGGAGACGTTTTGCCTGCTATGAAAATTTTAATGACTTCACTACCCATCTGCGTAATCCTGTATTTCAAATCCGCGCAATTCGCGGTTCATTTTCAACAGTTCTTCTTTTTTTAGCACAGTTTTGACCGCTTTTTTAAGGTTATATGAACTTCTTTACGTTACTTTTGCCAATTGCCCTTTTCGCAACCGGCTGGTAAAATATCAAAAGAATTTTGAGACGTTTTTGTCATGTCTTTTTGTGTATAAGGTCAAGCCTTGCCAGCAACTGAAATAGCGCAGCAAGTAATTCGTAAATCAAAAATCGAAAAATCGTAATTACCCTTGGCCTTACCACACCTGTTAAAATACATCTATACCCACGGCACCGATGAAGTAATCCGCCGCGGTAAAAAAATACAATCCATTGGCTATGCCGAAATGGTGGAGCACGACGACCTGTTTGGCGGCGCCACCTTTCGTGTAAAAGACGACAACTATGCCACCTTTTACAAAGTGCATATACAGCAGTATAAAGATGCCAAAAACCTGTCGCTGCGCTGCACCTGCCCCTACAACCTGGGCGAGATATGCCGCCACGAAGTAGCCTCGCTGTTGCGCCTGCAGGAAATGCTGGATAAAGGACTTTTGCAAACCGAAGAAGTGCAGTACGACCAGCGGCATACCGTGGCTAAAATGAAAACCATTGATGTGCGAACGCTGCGCATTTTGTGCGCGCCCGAAGTGTATACCGAGGCCGAGGCCTACCTCAAAAAAAAGAAACCCGTAATAGAAAGTGCGGTAGACGAAACGGTAAAAGCAAAAGTGAAGATCAACAAAGAAGATTATGCCGTTATCATCCGCCGCAACGAGGAGCGTACTTTTGATACCAGCTCCAATTATGTAGATACGGAGCACCCGCTTTGCTTGCCCAAAATAATCGTGTTTTTGCACCTGCTGCAAAAGCACGGCGCGCACTATTTTGATACCATCCGCAACTGGGATAAAGAAAAAAACAAACTGCTGGAAGCTTATGGTTATGCACTGACAGATGATTTGAAAGGCAAGTTTGAATTTACCTACAAAGAAGGCAAGCCCTTTTTGCGCGTGCTCGATCCCGGCATCAAGCGCGTAGCGGCCCAACCAACAGCGCCTAAGCCCCGCGAAGAAAAAGTGCTGGTAGAAGTAGAAACCGCCGAAGAGCCAAAGGAAGAAATGTCTCGCAACCAGCTGGGTGTGGTGTTCAACTTCAACAAAAAAGAGTTCCCGTTTTTTAGCGTGGATATAGTGGAAGGCAGCTGGGACGAAAATGGCAACCTGGGCGGTAATGTGCAAAAGCTGGAGCTGACCAGGTATGTAAATACCGACGATTACGAAGAGCAGGATAAGGCTATGGTGGCCTTAGTGCGCAAGCTGCAGGATGCAGAAGTAAACAAGTACGTAAGCCGCAACTCGCCGTTTGCCGGCTTTTGGGAAAACATTGTGCACCACGAAGAAGATGCACTGCCCGGCGAAACCAAAACCCTGATAGCCGAATATTTGCTGCCACGCCTCAAAAAAATATTTACCGACAGTGGCAATACTGCCGCTTATTATTTACCGAAAGGAAAAGCTTTTAAAACCGCGCATTTAGAAAAAGTGGAGCTGATGCCCGAAATGGTGGTGCCACATTTTTCGGTGATGAAAGAAGGTAAGGCTTACGAAATGGAATGCTTTATAAAGCCTGGCGCGGTAGCTTACGGGCTGAATGATAATGAGGCACAAACGCCGCTGCTTTTTTTATACAACCACCAGCTGTACCTGTGGCAAAGCGCCGAAGCGGTTGATATTGCCGAAACATTTTTGCCAAAAGGTCTCCGGAAGGTTTCGGAAAAAGAATGGCCCGATGTGCTGCGCAAAGAAGTGCTGCCCTGGACCAAAGATTACAAAGTAGACTTTGACCGAAGCCTGGTTGACGAAGTAAAAGACGGCGAACCTGAAATTAAACTGTACTTGCAGGAACGTGGCGATTACCTCATTTTTCAACCGCTGTTTAGCTACAAAGGTTTTGATACCAAAGCAAAAGACGGAGACGAATTGATATTGCCGCACGGCGAAAAAGTAATCATCATTCAGCGTAACAAAGAAGCGGAGCATCGCTTTCTGGACAAGCTGCGTGCGCTGCACTCCAACTTCGTGGCCATGGATGATGGTGCCGCGCTGGCCTTAAAAGGTGAAGAAGTTTTAAAGAACAACTGGTTCTTTCTTTTTGTAGATGCCGCGCGCGACATGAAGGTGCCCGTGTTTGGTTTTGAATCGCTCAAGAACTTTCGCTTTAATACGGCCAAGCCATCCACACATATTTACATTTCTTCCAACACCGATTGGTTTGATGCCAAAGTGGATATTTTGTTTGGCGACCAAAAGGTAAGTGTGGCCGAAGTAAAAAAAGCGCTGGCCAACAAGCAACAGTTTGTACAATTAAATGATGGTACACTGGGTATACTGCCAGAAGAATGGCTGAAGAAATATTCACTGCTGTTTAGAGTAGGAGAAGGCAAAACAGACAAGCTAAAATTATCGCGCTACCACCTGAGTGTAATTGATGATTTATACGAAAGCCGCAACGAAGAAGAACTGACCATACAACTGGAAGAAAAATATGAGAAGTTGCGCGAGTTTCAGCAGATAAAAGATGTGGAACCGCCGGAGAATTTACAACCTATTTTAAGGCCTTACCAGAAAGCCGGTTTCCAGTGGCTCAATTATTTGCATGAGGTGGCCTGGGGCGGCATACTGGCTGATGATATGGGTTTAGGTAAAACCGTGCAGGCCCTTTCGTTTTTGCAGCACTACCGCGATACCTACGAGAATTTGCGGGCACTGGTGGTATGTCCTACCACGCTTATTTACAACTGGGAAGCAGAGATTAAAAAGTTCACTTCTTCCATTGAATATTACATTCATCATGGCAACACGCGTAGCCGTGATTTGGACGAGTTGAATAAACATAACATCATCATCACCTCATATGGTACATTGCGCAGCGATA
>CBDTUH010000318.1:0-3813 GCA_965363375.1 uncultured bacterium | reverse complement strand
GCAAAAGCCACACAAAATATTTTGGCGGTACTGCAAACGCTTATTCAGATTAAAAAAGACTTGGGTAAAACCATTCACCTCGATATAGAACCCGAACCTGATGGCCTGCTGGAGACCGGAGAAGAATTTTTGGCCTGGTATAAAAAGGATTTGTTGCCGGCAGGCATCCAATTTTTAAAAGCCAAACTGAATTATTTTGAAACAGCGGCAATTGCTGCCATCAAAAAACACATCATGCTTTGCTATGATGTTTGTCATTTTGCCATTGGCTTTGAAGATAGTGCCGCGGTGTTGCAGCAGTTAAAAAAAGAAAACATTAAAGTAGGCAAGCTACAAATAAGTGCTGCACTGAAAGCCCCATTGCCACAAGAGGCTGTAGAAAAACAAAAGGTTTTTGAGACGTTCGCCCTGTTTAACGAACCGGTTTATTTGCATCAGGTAGTGGCGCAAATGGTAGATGGAACCTTGCTGCGCTACAGAGACCTTCTGCAAGCTTTAAATGATGATTCTGCTAAAGAGGCAAAAGAATGGCGCGCGCACTTTCATGTGCCGCTTTTTGCAGCGCAATATGGTTTGTTGCAAAGTACACAACAAGATATTATTGAAATATTGCAGCTGCAATGTGAAGCCCTATTTAGCAATCATTTGGAAGTGGAAACTTATACCTGGGAGGTGCTGCAGCCCGAATTAAAAATACCTTTGACGGACTCTGTCATCCGCGAACTGCAATGGGTGCAGGCGCAATTGCTAAAAGAAAAATAAGACGTTTTTGAAAATGCATAAAACCGTTGTTATTGATATTGTAGGTTTGTCTTCCTCTTTAATTGGCGAGCATACACCGTTTCTCAAAAATTATACAGCTAACAGAAAAATAAATACCATTACACCCATGCTGCCGGCGGTAACAACAGCGGTGCAGTCTACCTACGTTACCGGAAAACGGCCTTCAGAACATGGTATAGTGGGCAACGGTTGGTACGACCGTACGGATTGTGAGATCAAATTCTGGAAGCAATCCAATAAATTGGTGGGAGCGGAAAAAATCTGGGAGCGC
Organism: uncultured bacterium; assembly: GCA_965363375.1. Taxonomy (GTDB): domain Bacteria; phylum Bacteroidota; class Bacteroidia; order Chitinophagales; family Chitinophagaceae; genus Flavisolibacter. The sequence continues at coordinate 2,759 of CBDTUH010000318.1, read as the reverse complement.
GCCAAAGCAATAGACAAAAACTTTACGGTGTCTAAAATGTTCTGGTGGTACAACATGTATTCATCGGCTGATTATTCTGCCACACCACGGCCCAATTATTTAGCCGATGGCCGCAAAATGCCCGACTGCTACACGCACCCGGCCGACCTGCGCGATTACCTGCAAAAGGAGTTGGGCACATTTCCGCTTTTCCAGTTCTGGGGGCCTGGGGCCAACATCAAATCATCGCAATGGATTGCGGATGCATCCATACTTACAGATAAAAGGCACAATCCTACACTTACTCTTATTTACCTGCCGCACCTTGATTATTGTTTGCAAAAATTTGGACAGGACTTTTCAAAAATTGGCACTAACTTGAAGCAAATAGATAGCGTAGTGGAAGGATTGGTTGAGTATTACGAAAAGTGTGGCGCACGCATTATTTTACTGTCGGAGTATGGCATTACCAATGTAACCAACCAAGTACATATAAACCGCGTGTTGCGGCAGCACCATTTACTAGGCATTCGCGTGGAGCGTGGATTGGAATTGTTGGATGCCGGTGCTTCCAAAGCATTTGCAGTAGCCGATCATCAAATAGCGCACGTGTACATTAATGATGTTAGTGTAACTACTCAAGTGAAAAGTATTTTAGAAAGCCTAGATGGTGTGGAACTGGTGCTGGATAAGGAAGCGCAAAAACAATATGGTTTGGCGCACGAGCGCAGCGGCGATTTTGTGCTGGTGGCGGATACGCGCAGTTGGTTCACTTACTACTTCTGGCTGGATGATGCGGTGGCGCCCGATTATGCGCGCGTGGTGGACATTCATAAAAAACCGGGCTATGATCCCGTGGAAATGTTCATGACATCGAAAGGCCGCGCGGCGTACAAACTGCTGCGCAAAAAAGCAGGGTTCCGCTATGTGATGGATGTGATTCCGCTGGATGCCACCTTAGTAAAAGGCTCGCATGGCAGGCTAGAAAAAGACCCGATGTTTCACCCGGTGCTGATTGCAGATAACATTGAAAAAACACCGCTTGCTGCTGTTGATGTGTATGATGTAATCTGGCAACAATTGACTTTGTAATGTTTGAGTTGATTTTACAAAACGTCTCTTTTCCCTTTTAAGCTTTCAGCCCTCATTTTATGGTTTTCACTTTTGAATTTTACCTTAATTCAAAACGTCACCTTTTCCTTTTGCGCTGCTCAGGAATTGTTCTACAATTTGATTAATATTGAAGCTCCTTATTTTCAAATCTTCAATAAATTATAGTATGAGAAAACTTCGCATGGGAATGGTAGGCGGTGGTAAAGATGCCTTTATTGGCGCGGTGCACCGCCTGGCTGCATTTATGGACGGACAGATTGAACTGGTTTGTGGTGCGCTGAGCATTAATAAAGAAGTGGGACAGGAAAGCGGCCGTATGCTTTTTTTGCCCGAAGACCGTATTTACGCCATTTACGAGGAAATGATAGAAAAGGAAAGCGCCCTGCCCGAAGGGGAGCGTATGGATTTTGTTACGATAGTTACACCCAACTTTGCGCACTTTGCACCGGCTATGCTGGCGCTGGAAAAAGGCTTTCATGTGGTAATAGAAAAGCCCATTACCCTTAGCCTCGAAGAAGCCAAACAGCTGGCTCAAAAAGTAGAAGAAACCGGGTTGATACTTTGCCTCACGCATACCTACACAGGCTACCCCATGGTAAAGCACGCGCGCGATATGGTAGCCAATGGCGCACTGGGAAAAATCCGTAAAGTATATGTTAGTTATCGGCAAGGCTGGCTCAGCCGCCTCAGCGAGCGCGAAGGCAATGCGCAGGCGGCCTGGCGCACCGATCCTAAAAAATCGGGCAAAGCCGGCGCCATGGGCGATATTGGTACACACGCTTTTAACCTGGCCGAATATATTACAGGCCTGCAGGTAACCGAGCTTTGTGCTGACCTCAACATTTTTGTTGATGGCCGCGCGCTGGACGATGATGGCAGTGTGCTCCTGAAGTTTACCAATGGTGCCAAAGGCGTGCTGTCTGCATCGCAGGTGGCGGCAGGCGAGGAAAACAATTTATCCATACAGGTTTATGGCGAAAATGGCGGGCTGGAATGGCACCAGCAGGAGCCCAATACACTTATTGTAAAATGGCTGGAAAAGCCAACCGAAATTCTGCGCACGGGCACGGGCTTTGTTTCTAATATTGCCAAACACAACACGCGCACACCCGGCGGGCACCCCGAAGGGTACCTGGAAGCTTTTGCCAACATTTACCGCAACTTTACCTATGCCCTTACTGCACGCCTCAATGGCACCAAAGAAGATACATCTGTTGTGGAATTTCCATCGGTGCAGGAAGGCATTCGCGGTATGGCGTTTATTGAAGCCGTAGTAGCAAGCAACGAGCGCAACGAAAAGTGGACACCCTTTACTATTTAATTATTTAAAGAAAGAAAGCATGAAGACAATAAAAGGACCGGCTATTTTCCTGGCGCAGTTTTTAGGCGATGCGGCACCTTTCAATGAATTAAAAAGCATTGCTGGCTGGGCCAGAGACCTGGGTTTTATTGGCGCGCAAATTCCTACCTGGGATGCGCGCTGCATAGATCTGCAAAAGGCCGCAGAAAGTAAAACCTATGCCGACGAACTGAAAGGCAGTTTGCAGGAAATAGGACTGGAGATAACGGAATTAAGTACGCACCTGCAAGGGCAGCTGGTGGCGGTGCACCCGGCTTACGATACCATGTTTGATGGCTTTGCACCAAAAGAAGTGCATGGCAACCCT
>CBDTUH010000317.1:0-3839 GCA_965363375.1 uncultured bacterium | reverse complement strand
GTGCTGACACGCGAGATTGAAATAAAAGATGTAACACCCAACTTTACCGCAAATGTGCAGGAAGGCTGCAAGAACTTTAGACCCCATTTTGTAGCCAGTTCGCCCGACCCGGGTTTAATAAAAAGCTATATCTGGAACTTTGGCGACGGCACAACGGTGAATGGAGGCAACAGCACCGCCATACGCCACACCTACCGCAACGCAGGCATTTATAATGTTACGTTAACCGCTGTTGACTCCTTTGGCTGCAGCAGTTCGATTACAAAATCTGCTTTTATACGTGTGAACGGGCCAAAGGCCGGCTTTACTTCTATTTCCAATTCGGGATGCCGCGGTATGACGGCTTCTTTTACCGACACCTCTAAAACAGATGGCAGTCATAACCTGGTAAGCTGGCGCTGGGATTTTGGCGATAGCACTACCGAAACATTTACCAGCCCTGCAGCCTTTAAACACGTGTACGACACCATTGGCGACTTTAATATCAAACTGGTGGTGAAAGATGAAGCCGGCTGTTCAGACAGTGTAACGGTGAACGAATTTGTAAAAGTTTCCACCTTGAAAGTGGCATGGAACATTCCTGCCCAATCGTGTCCCGGCGCTGCTAACACCTTCAGGGACCAGACCACCAGCGATTATAAATTCACTACTTCCTGGGAGTTTCCAAATGGCACTATTCTGCCCGGCAGAAATGTAACCTATGCTTTTAAAGATACAGGCCGCTATGTAATCAAGATGAAGGTGCGTGATGAATTTGGTTGCGAGGACTCTTTGTACAAGGACAGTGCTATACATGTTGGTTTGCCTAATGCCGCTTTTGATGCCAATAATTTCACAACCTATTGTACGCCTTTTGAAGCCAAATTTACCAACCAGTCTACTTTTTACAGCTCCTCGTTCTGGACGCTGGGGCCGGGCAAGGGCACATCTACGCAAACAAACCCCTACACCTATTATACAGAAACCGGTGCTTACCCCATTACACTGGTAGTAACCAGTCCCGGCGGCTGTAAGGACACAGCTACAAATACACTCAACGTTTTTAACCCCGAAGATGGAAAAATTGAATATGGACCGCTTTTAGGCTGCCGCCCCATGCGGGTGAATATGGAAGCCTTTACCAAAATGAAAGGCCAGTTCATCTGGGACTTTGGCGATGGCAATGTAACCGATACCACCAACCATATCATCAGCCACAACTACGAGCACCTGGGCACTTTTGTACCACGTATCATTCTCATTCAGCCGGAAGGTTGTAAAGTACCGCTTACAGGTACCGAAAAAATTGAGATCATTGGTGCCAAAGCCATGTTTAAACTGAATGAAGATCTTTTCTGCGACAGTGGCTCCATAACCCTTACCGACTCTACATTAACCCGCGACCCGGTGCAAAGCTATACCTGGAATTTTGGCGACGGCACCACATCTAATGACCCTCAGCTTTCCAGCCATTATTATTCAAAACCAGGTATTTATGATGTGTCTCTTATTGTATCGACCACTACCGGCTGTAGCGACACAGCTATTTACAATTCGGTAAAAGTGGTAGAAAGTCCGCTAATCAGCATTAAAGGAGATACAGAAATATGTGTGAACGAATTTGTGAATTACCAGGGCATATTTAACCGGGTGGATACATCTGCCGTAACTTGGCGGTGGACTATGCCCAATGGCGGCACCTCCAATGCACAATCGCCCGGCGTTAGCCGCTACATTACCGCCGGAGAATTTGGCGTGCAGGCCATAGCTACCAACAGCAGCGGTTGTGCCGATACGGCTTCGCAGGCACTGGTAGTGCATGCTTTGCCGCAGGCTACCATTCCATCGCCGCTGCAAAAGCAGGCCGGCTTCCCTATTGCATTACCGGCCACTTATACACCGGGAGTTGTATCGTACAATTGGTCGCCGGCCAGCACGCTTAGTTGTGCCGACTGCCCCACGCCGGTAGCCACGCCCAAGTTCAATACAAAATACGACCTCACTATTGTGGATAGCAATGGCTGCAAGAATACGGCATTTGTGCAGGTGAATGTTTTTTGCGAAAATGCCAATGTATTTATCCCCAACACCTTTTCGCCAAACGGCGATGGCAGCAACGATGTGTTTTACGTTCGGGGTAAAGGATTAGACCGCGTAAAATCGTTACGCATTTTTAACCGCTGGGGACAGGTGGTGTTTGAAAAACGCGACTTTGCCGTAAACGATCCTTCCGTGGGCTGGGATGGAACTTTTAAAGGACAACGGCCACAATCAGACGTTTATATTTACCAGGTAGAAGTGTTTTGCGAAAACAGCCAGGTCATTCGCTACGAAGGCAATGTGGCCCTAATATTATAAAACCAATGACTGCAAAAAAGAACGATATGAAAAAAAGTTGGGTAGTGCTGGCAACTATTTTGTGCAGCCTGGCCGCCGGCGCGCAGGATATTCACTTCTCGCAGTTTTTTGAAGCACCGCTGCTGCGCAATCCCTCGCTGGCCGGCATCTACACCGGCGATGTGCGCGTGCAGGCTGTGTACCGCGACCAGTGGAACAGCATGACCAATGCTTACAAAACCGGATCGCTCAATGCCGAATATAAAATGCCCATTGGCAAGGCCAACGATTTTATTACTACAGGCTTGCAGGTAATGTACGATAAAGCCGGCACGGCCGTACTGTCGGCCACCCACGTATTGCCCGCGCTCAACTATCATAAATCGTTAAGCAACGAAGAAAACCGCTACCTCTCGCTGGGCTTTATGGCCGGGCCGGTGCAGCGCCGTATAGACCGCTCTAAAATGACCACCAACAGCCAGTACGACGGACTGGGCGATGGCGAAAACTTTGAATCGAACAACTACACCTATTTTGATGGCGCAGTGGGCATGAGTTTTAACTCACAGCTGAATAGCAATAAGGATAACAACTTTTTTATTGGATTGGCTTACCACCATTTCAACAAACCTAAAAACGCTTTTTACCGCCACGAAATTTTTACGCTCGAGCCCAAGTGGGTAGGTTCGGTAGGTGTGCGGTTTGGCGTAACCGATGTGAGCTATCTTACCCTGCAGGCCGACCATTCGGTGCAGGGCCAATTCAACGAAACGGTTGGCGGCGCCATGTATGGCGTAAAGCTGGCCGAAACATCTGATGGGGAGCCATTGTACACCCTGCACGCAGGTGCATTTATGCGTGTGGAAGATGCCATCATACCGGTGGTTAAACTCGATTACAACCCTTTTTCGGTTTCTTTAAGTTATGATGTCAACATCTCCAAACTTAAAACCTCCAGCATGGGCCGCGGCGGCTTTGAACTGGGTATTTCCTACATTGGTTTTGTGCCGCGCAAGAAAGGCAATTCGGTGATTGATGCCACGCTGTGCCCGAGGTTTTGATTTTTAAAACGTCTGTTTCCCTTTTAAAAAAGTTCATGGTTAATGGATCATTGTTCATGGCAAGAAAGCAAAACGTCTTATTTCCCTTTTAGCTAAGTGGTATTGGTGGCATTTGCAGTATTGGTCTATTTGATAAAAACCTATCTTTTTCCTTTTAAAGTTGGTGCGCCTTCGGCAGATTTCCCACTACGTTCGAAATGACAAGCATATAGACTTATTGTTTGCAAATAATATTAATTGAAATGAAAATCTTCAATTAATTTTTTTAAAAGGAAAAAGAGACGTTTTAAATGACCGCTTTTGTCATTTATCGAGCAAAGCGTGCTATCTGCCGAAGGCGCACTATAAACAAAACGTCTCATTTTCCTTTTAGCTTTCAGCATTCAGCTTTTGTCATTTTTCATTTTTCAAACGTCTCTTTTTCCTTTTAATCTCAATATCACGCGGTTCATAAAAAAAGAG
>CBDTUH010000316.1:0-3843 GCA_965363375.1 uncultured bacterium | reverse complement strand
AGGATTGCTCCCTCTCCCAACATAATCTGATCTCCTTCTTCCAGCCGGTGGCCCACCTGTGTGCTTTGCAAACGAATGATGTCGCCAGTAGCTGTTTGCACTTTTATCTTGTTCTTGGGCGGAATGCCGCCTTCGTCAGCATATAAAAAGAAAGCACCGGCGTCGCAGTTCCATTCAATGTGTGCATGTTGGCGGCTCACAAATTTGTTGGCTTTGTTGTTGCTCTCCGATGGAAAGGCAATGTCGTTGTTTCGCAGAAAGCCTTCCGGCGTCTGCACTTTTTTTTCGCGGCCTATGTACACTTTTCCGCTGCCCGATTCAATGATATAATATTCTTTTTCCGCTGTGCCAGTTAATACGGTAATATAAGCTGTCGCTTCTTTTTGAATGACCAGCTTTGCTGTTTTAATAAACAAGGCAGCATCTACCCACTGTGCTTTTGTTGCTTCTGGCGGATAAGCATCGGTAAAGAGAATTTCCATGGTCCAGTCTGCCGGTAGGTCAATGGCATAATCGTCTGCTATCTTTTGCACTTCTTCCGCTTTAAATCGGCCTTCTTCTTCCTGGTACACTGCCGCTTCATACAAATGTTTGTCTTCTTCTTTACAGCCAATAAAAAGCTGCAGCCCTTTGATGTGGCCGCCCTCGCCGCCTTCCGTTTTAGAAAGCTGCTCTTTTATAAACTGCAGCAGTCCTTCGCGGATGCCTTTTACATCGGTGGGCCGCTCTTCTATTTTCTTTTTAAAAAAATCAAACATAATTGCTCCATTGAAGAAGTGAACTGTTATTGTAAAGTTGCCTAATCTTTATTATTTGTCCTTAACTTTTCCTTTTCCTTTAAACCCCAAATCTTTAAAAGGAAAAAGAGACGTTTTACTCCATACGCACCACATTGGTGCCAAAGCCCTGTATGTAGCCGCCCTGCTGCAAAAGGGGAATGACATGTTTGCCAGCGAGCCACACGGCATTGCTGGAGCCGCGCGTACCTTCAATGCGCACACAAACCACAATGTGTCCGCCGCCCTCCTGCTTTGGCGCAAAGAAAACATACCAGCCATCATTGATGCGCCGCCCTTTCCAGATGCGCTCCGGCGTTCCGGTTTTGCCGGCAACACTTATGCTCAGCACATTCACCTTATTGGCGCTTTGCTGTTTCATAAAATTGGTGAGCGTGGCCGCATACTGAGAATCTTTGGCAATGCGCACCCCTTCATTTAACCCTAACGTAGAATCGCTGATTTTTAATACATACCGGTTGGGAACCATCACGCCATTATTAGCTACGCCTGCTGCCATGCGCGCCACGGCTGCAGGTGTGGCTATCAGTTCGCCCTGTCCCCAGGCCATGCCCGATACGCCCCTTGCGCGCGTTTTCCTGATGTCGTTCTTGTCGTACTGATTGATGCTCCTGAACTCGGTATTTCGCCATTGGGTCAGCCATTTTTCTTCCTGGCTAAAGTCTTTGTAATCTTTCCCGTAATAATAGCCGCCCACGCCGCGCAGGAACATACCTGTCTGCATATATAACATGCCCATTTCTTCCTGCAGCCGTTCTTCGTTGGCCAGCCTTACAAAATACACGTTGTTGGAGCCTACAATGGCGCGTTGCATGCTGATGGTGCCTGTCTGGTCGGGCTCGGCACCACTAATGCGGATGCGGTCTTGCTCTCGCACGAGGTAACTTTTGTTAGCCGCTGAAGAGCCCAGTTTGTTCAATGCGGCCAGTGCGGTCAATATTTTTACGGTAGAACCCGGCTGGGTAGCATATGTAAAACCAAGGTCGCGCAGGGTGATCCAATATGCCAGGCTGGTCTGCTCACGCCTCGAAAGGTTCATCAGTTCCCAGTTGTCTACAGGCGGCAGCGGGTGCATGGAGGATGCCAGCACATCGCCGGTTGAATCTTCCATTACCACTACAGAAATCCTATTATTGCGCAGCGAGTCATCTAAGGCTATGGATTTTTGTATGCTGGTTTGCAAACGCGCATCCATCGTCAGCTGCAGGTCGCGGTTTTGTTTTTTGAAATCTTCTACTAATTGACTGTTGATGCCGGCGAGCATCATGGGTGCCAGCACAGAGTAGTCGCGCCGGGCAACATTCATTTCAATAGCGGTTTCGGGCAAAAAGCGATCTTCACGGTAACGGCTGGCCTTTACATTATAAGCCGTTAATGGCGTTTCAAATCCACGCAGTGCAGCGGCATGTTCATACTCGGCAAAATAGCCGTTAGTTCCACCCTTGTAAATGCCCGTATTGGCATCGCCGGTCCAGAAAAACATATGGGCTCCGTAGGGATAAAAGCGATCCTGCCGTTTGTACAGTAATGTTTGCAACTGTCGTTGTTCAAGGCCGGCTGCAGTTAAGGAATCCAGCTGTTGCTGCACCAGTTCTTTTTTGCTGGTGGCCAACAGGCTGCCCTTGCGGTCGTACAGGTTGCCGGCCTCCAGCTTGTTCATTAAAATATCAATCCGCGGGTTGTAGCTGAACATGCGGGCGCCACTGCGGTCGGCTACCAGCGCCGGCTGCACCACCCATTTTTCGTTGTTAAAAAGATAGCGCGATATATTCACCACCAGCAATAACACGCCCAGGCTGGCAGCTACCAAAGCTGGCAACAAATTTTTATCCTGCTGCCTTGTAAGGTATTTCATTTGCACCTCAGTACCGCGCACGTTGGAGGCCGAAAGCAAAAAGCCCGCTGCCACCAGGTTGATAATGAGTGATGAGCCGCCATAGGAGACAAAAGGCAGCGACACACCTGATAGCGGCAAAGCACCGGTAGAACCTCCGGCAATCAACAAAAACTGAACGAACGTGCTGATGCCAATGCCTGCGCAGAGGTAAAAAAGAAAAGGTGTTCCGGTTTGCCGGCCAATTACAATAGCGCAGTGAAGGTAAACGAGGAAAAGAATAAAAATGCAGACAATTCCCATCCAACCCAGTTCTTCTCCCAGCGAAGGCAATATCATATCGGTATGTGCTTCAGGAATGGTTTTGGCAAAGCCCTCTCCCAGCCCCTGCCCGGTAATGCCACCGGAAGACATGGCCCATATACCGTTGGCCACATGGTCGCCGCCAAATACTTCATTGTTCCAGGCATCGTTCCAGATGGCTTTGCGGTCGATCAGGCGTTCCAGAGGTCCGGGAAAAAGGGCATCCAGAAATGGAATTTCATCCAGCAGTAAAAAGCCAGCCATTACTACCAAGGCCATTACAGCTGACTCGCTCAGCTTTCTGTGCATGACAAAATAAAGAACTACCAAAGCCAACGCTGTAATACCGGTTGCTAACCAAGCATTTTGCAAAATCCACACAGACAAAACATATAAAACTACCGCGCCGATAGCAAAGGCAAAATCGCCACGCGAAAAGGAAAACAGGATGATGAACGTAAAGCAGACCACCATGGCAGGACCCAGATCACCAAGAATTAAAAAAAGTAAAATGGCCACTACAATGGCAATCAGTGCAAAGGAGAAAAAAGTCCAGCGGCGCTGCCAGGTGGCATAAGATGCGATAAATTTTTCATTAGCCGCAAAAAAACCGGCCAGGAAAAGCAGCATCATCATTTTTACCAGCTCGCTGGGTTGAAAACCAAACAGGTTTACTTTTACACCGCTTCCCTCAGGGCCTGTGCCAAAAAGCAGCATCAACATTAAAATCAATACGGCAGCGCCAGCCCATTGCCAGCCTTTAGCAGCACTTGTATCTTTCTGTAAAAAAAACATTCTGTATAAGCCTGAGTCAGTAGTAAAGCGCCTGAGGTTAAAAAACTGTAAAGCAAATAAACCCAGCATGCCAGCCCCAAAATAGCCAAGCGTGCTTTGGGCCAAAAAACGATC
>CBDTUH010000315.1:0-3866 GCA_965363375.1 uncultured bacterium | reverse complement strand
GCCGACCCTCTGCTTGTAAGGCAGATGCTCTGAACCAGCTGAGCTAAACTCCCTTATTTTGTCGTTGGGAGTGCGAAGATAAGGGGCAGTGAATTATTGGCAAAAAATTTTTCAAAAAAATTTTAAACAATCTTCCAGTCCACAATTTTATTCGCCCATTCTTCGCGGTACGGTGTACTGATGCGGATGTAATTATCCGTATAGCCTTCCATCATCCCGTTTTTTATATGGTCTTCAAAAAGCACCGGTCTTGTTTGGCCAGCATGCTGCGTGGTAAAATGCTGCATCTTCATATAGCTTAAATTGCGCAGCGTTTTGTTGCGCTCATGGCGCACATTTACTGGCACTACCGGTTTTATTTCCAAAGCTTTTGTGTCAGCTCTTTCCGAATACGTAAATACGTGCAGGTACGATACATCCAATTCGTGCAAAAAGTCAAAGGTTTCTTTAAAATGAGCATCACTTTCGCCCGGAAAACCCACAATCACATCCACACCAATAGCGCAGTGCGGCATCTTGTTTTTAATCAGTTCCACACGGCTGGCATACAACTCGCGCTTGTACCGCCGTCGCATCAGCGAAAGTATTTCATTGCTGCCGCTTTGCAGCGGAATATGAAAATGCGGCATGAATTTATTGCTGCCGGCCACCCATTCAATAATGTCGGGCGAAAGAAGGTTAGGCTCGATGGAAGAAATGCGGTAACGGTTGATCCCCTCTACTTTTTCTAGTGCCTGTGCCAGGCTAAAAAAGTCTTCTTCACCTTTTTTAGCACCGTCTGGGCCTTTGCCAAAATCGCCCAGGTTTACACCTGTTAATACAATTTCTTTTACCCCTTTTTGTGCCAGTGTTTCGGCGTTTCCTACCACATTGGCAATGCTGTCGCTACGGCTTTTTCCGCGTGCCATAGGTATGGTGCAGAAAGAGCAAGTATAATCACAGCCATCCTGCACTTTCAAAAATGTACGTGTGCGATCGGCCAGTGAAAAAGAAGCAGTAAAGCCGCTTACATCTTCAATATCGCAGCTACTGATTTTGGCTGAATCGCCTTTGGCCAGTTCTTTAATATGGCTGGGCAGGTTAAACTTTTCGGCAGCACCCAGCACCAGGTCCACACCCGGAATTTCAGCAATTTCTTTTGGTTTTAATTGAGCGTAACAGCCGGTGATGACCACCAGGCTTTGCGGTGCTTTGCGTTGTATGCGTCGTACTATTTGACGGCATTCTTTATCGGCATTGTCGGTAACGGAGCAGGTGTTGATGACGTACACATCCGCTTCGTCGGTAAATTCTTTTTTAATAAAACCTTCCGCCTCCATTTGCCGGCTGAGTGTGGAGGTTTCCGAAAAATTGAGCTTGCAGCCCAAAGTATGAAATGCTATGGTGCGCCTTGTTTGCATGCGGCTGCAAAGGTAGCCAAATTGACCCATTCGTGCCCGTAGTAAAGAAAAGGAAGCGTTAAAAACAAAGTGGTCCAAGGAATGTTTATTCTCAATACAGAAATCCAAAAACGTCTCTTTTTCCTTATGTTGGAAAATGGAAAGCCGGTATTGATTAAAAATTTAAAAGGGAAATGAAACGTTTATGCAAAACATCCCATTTCCCTTTTGCGAAAGGCAGGTTGAATTTTATTTTCTATCTGAAGGAGCCGGCGTTACAGCTTCTTCTGTTATGCCTGTAGCGGTAGCATTCGTGGATTTTGCCAGGCTGCCTTCTTTTTGCTCGTTAATAGCATTTTCGTAAGCCATCCATTCTTTCAGAAAAGCTTCTCTTTCTGCTTTTGTCAATACGGTTTGGCTGCCTTTGCCTTCAAAGAAGTAGTGCACGCCAATAAAATGTTTTACGTGGGCGCGGGTTTCGGCCGGCAGGTGGTGCTGCAGCTTCCAGAAGTTGCGGCTGCCCGAAAGGCGAATCGCTTTTAAAACCGTACCCGGGCCACCGTTGTAAGCGGCCACTACCAACAGCCAGTCGTCAAACATGCGGTATAGGCTGTTTAAATATTTAGCGGCGGCTGTGGTGCTTTTGTAATAGTGGGTGCGTTCGTCGGTGGAGCCGCTTACTTTCAGGCCCAGTTCGCGCGCGGTTTGCGGCATCAGTTGCCAGGGTCCGGCGGCTCCCATGCGCGAAATGGAACTTGGTTTAAGCTTTGATTCTACCACGGCCAGGTATTTCAGCTCCAGCGGTAGGTTGTGTTTTTTAAAGACGCCCTCAATAATGCGAAAGTGATTGGCGCTGCGGTCTTTGATCTTTTGCAGCCAGAAACTGTTCTTTTTTACGTACGCTGTCACATATTGGCTTGCCTGTGGGCTAAGAGTTACCTGCGGTGCAACAGGTGTAAAATGGGGCACTTTGGGGTGGTGGTAAAAAGAGTCGGTAAGCGCCGGGTAAAGGGTGGTGTCTGCATGGTTGCTGGCTGGCGCCATAGCGCTGGCCGCGGTAAGGGGTGCACTTTTAAGGTTGCTGCTCAACACCAGGGCTACACAAAGCATGGTGGGAACAGAATAACGGATCAGTGCGCGTTTTCGATGGGTCATCGTTTCGATTTAAGTAAAACAATGCCGGCCCTGAGGGTTTGGATTTAATAAGAGTAAGTCAGAGGATGATTGGCAGGAGCTGTACAGCTATAATTTCCGGGGGTCGGAGGGTTAAGGCTTTTCAAAATTTCCGGAGCGCTGTATGCCTGTTTTTTTGTTACGAATCGGGTCAAAGATAGCCGGCACTATTTACACATCCTATAGGAAAACTACGATTAGTGGCTTAATGCATTGATTTATAATAAATTGAAAATCAAAATAATTTTTTTCCACCCTATCTACACCAACCTATCTTCTTTAAAAACGTCTGTTTTCTCTTTTAAATTTTGTACATGAAAAAACCTATGGAACCATCGCCTTTTTTCATTTTACATTTTGCATTTTTCATTAACCTTAAAACATCTGTTTCTCTTTTAAAACCCCGCCAGCCTGCTCGGCATACTTTTTCATGTAATCTTAAAAAAGGTTGTATGAAAGAGAATAGTCAAACAGCAGAGGGCAGGTTAAAGGGTAAAGTAGTGGTGATAACAGGCGCATCTTCGGGAGCCGGAAAAGCCATGGCTACCGCTTTTGCACGGGAAGGGGCAGCGTTGGTGCTGGCGGCTCGCCGCGAGGCGGCACTGGCAGAAACGGTAGCGGATTGCGAAGCCTTAGGGTCGCGGGCTATGTATGTGGTAACAGATGTAACCCATGCCAAAGCGGTGGCTGAACTGGCGCAAAAAGCTGCGGACTGGGGCGGCAGCCTCGATGTGTGGGTGAACAATGCAGGTGTGCTGGCCGCCGGCGATTTTGAAGTAACACCTGCCGAGGTGCACGACCGCGTGATACGCACCAACCTGATGGGTTATATACATGGGGCGCATGCCGCCATACCTTATTTTAAAAAGCAACAACGAGGCATTCTTATCAATAACATTTCGGTGGGGGGCTGGTTTCCTACGCCTTATGCCGTGGGCTACAGCGCCAGCAAATATGGCCTGCGCGGCTTTGCCGAAGCTCTGCGTGGGGAGCTTTATAGCTGGCCTCACATTCGTGTGTGCGACCTGTACCCGGCTTTTTTAGATACGCCGGGCATACAGCACGCGGCCAACTATACCGGCTGTGCATTGCGGCCGGCACCGCCCGTGTACGACCCCGCCCGCGTAGCCAAAGCCGCCGTGGAACTGGCCCTGCAACCGCAGCACAGCAAAATAGTAGGTAGCATGAGTTTGTTTTTAAAATGGGCCAACGACCTGCTGCCCGGCGTTTCGCGGCGTGTAACCGCCGGCATGATCAGCAGTTACTTTAAAGCAGCCGACACCATTGAGCCTACCAATGGAAATTTGTTTGTGC
>CBDTUH010000314.1:0-3904 GCA_965363375.1 uncultured bacterium | reverse complement strand
CGGTAACCTGCAGCAAGCCATCAGTGCCGAGCAGGATGTGACCCGCGAAGTGATCAGCGGCACTGCTTTGCCCGATACCGTTTTCCGCCAGACAGGCATTAATGGAGAGGTAACCTACCCCGCATCGTACACCGGCGGCTTTGTGCTGGAAAATACCTTTGGCAATACGGGTAGCTTTTTGGTAGGCGCCGACCTACAGCAAACCAAATGGAGCAACTACCGCTTTTTTGGCGCTACCGACTCGGTGCAGGACAACTGGCAGCTGCGCATAGGCACACATTACCGCCCCAATGCCAAGGCAGGCAGCGGCTACTGGAGCAACGTAACCTACCGCGCCGGTGTGTTTTTTGGCCCCGATTACATTCGTTTGAATAATCAAATTCCTTTGTTTGGCCTGAGCTTTGGCATGGCGCTGCCGCTGGCCAACTTTAACCGCCTGAGCCCTTACCAGTTTACCACCATCAACCTGGCACTGGAGTACGAGCAGCGTGGCAACAACGACAATCAACTTAAAGAAAACATGTTCCGCATATCGCTGGGGCTCAACTTCAGCGACCTTTGGTTTACCAAACGCAAGTATGACTAAGCTTTTTTCAAAATATACCCCATTACTACAGGCAGCACTTTTCAGTAGCTGCCTGCTGTTTTTAGCCTGCGAAAATGATGACGACGTGATCAGTGAGTGGACGCAAAAAGTGGTGCTGACTGAAGAAGCCAAAAAAGTGGAAGCCTACCTGAGCCAGGGTGGCCGCCTGCGCGCGCGCCTGCAGGCACCCATCATGCTGCGCCAGCAGAGCGATACGATGTATACCGAGTTTCCGGCCACGCTGCATGTAGATTTTTACGACTCGCTGGGCACCCGCGAAAGCTGGCTCGACAGCCGCTACGGCAAGCATTTCGAAAACCTGAACAAGGTGCTGCTGCGCGACAGCGTGCGCGTAATTAGTATTAATGGCGATACCCTCTCTACCTCCGAACTCTGGTGGGACCAGAACAGCCGCAAGTTTTATACCGACAAGCAGGTGCGCATTGCCACCAAAAGCAAGCTTATTTACGGCGGTCGCGGCATGGATGCCGACCAGGACCTTGATAATGTAACCATCCACAACCCCACCGGCACCGTATTGGTAAACGGCGATTTCAGTTCCGAGTAATTTTTTACAAAAGGGAAAAGAGACGTTTTATAAGTCGTCAGACCTCACACCTCAGTCGTCAGCCCGAACAAGCTATCTAAACTTTTAAAAGGAAAATCAGACGTTTTGAGATGTTTTCCCTTTTGAGTCTTTAGTTATTGGCTACCGATGGCAAAAACATTAAAAGGAGAAAGAGACGTTTTAGGTAACCAGCTTTTGTACTTCTGTTAAGCATCAGTTGCGTCGCACACTTGTGCGTTCAGTAACTTTATTCACCATTGACAATTCACAAACAACACAAAAGGGAAAGGTGACGTTTTTTAAATTCAATCACCGAACTTTAAGGATGTTGTTTTGTAAGCCCAATGAAAGATTGAACGTTAAAAGTAAATAGAGACGTTTTGCTTTTCGCTGTGCGAAGCTTTAAAAGAAAAAACAGACGAATATGGAATACAGAAGAATGGGAAGGAGCGGGCTGCAACTAAGCGCCCTTTCGTACGGCAGCTGGGTAACTTTTAGCAAGCAGGTAGATGATAGCTTAGCCGATGAACTGATGGGACTGGCCTACGACAGTGGCATCAATTTTTTTGACAATGCCGAAACCTACGCCCGCGGCGAAAGCGAAAAACTGATGGGTCGTGTGCTCAAGAAAAAAGGCTGGGACAGAACATCATACACCGTCAGCAGCAAGGCGTTTTTCGGTTCGCGCGGGCCCGATAACAAACCCAACCAAACCGGCCTTAGCCGCAAGCATTTGGTGGAAGCCTGCCACGAAGCCTTGCAACGCCTGCAACTCGATTACCTCGATTTATACTTTTGCCACCGTCCCGATCCAAATGTGCCGATAGAAGAAGTGGTGTGGACGATGAACATTTTAATACAGCAGGGCAAAATTTTATACTGGGGTACATCGGAGTGGAGCGGCGTGGAAATAATGGAAGCGCACCGCGTGGCGCACGAGTACAAACTGATTGGCCCCGTGGTGGAGCAGCCGCAATACAACCTGCTGGAGCGCGATAAGGTGGAAAAGGATTACCGCATGATTTTTCCAACCGTGGGCATGGGCACCACCATCTGGAGCCCGCTGGCATCGGGTCTGCTTACGGGTAAATACAATGATGGCATACCGGAAGACAGTCGCTTTGCGCTGCAGGGTTACGACTGGCTGAAAGACCGCTTTATGGTGGAAGACAAGCTGGCGAAAGTGAAAAAGCTCACTGAATTTTCAAAAAGCTTAGGGGTGCCCGTTTCTACTTTGTCCATTGCATGGACGCTGAAGAACCCGAATGTGACCACCGCTATTTTGGGTGCCACCAAGCGTAGCCAGCTGGAAGAAAACCTGAAAGCATTGGACGTATTGCCGCTATTGACCGATGAGGCGATGCAAAAGATTGAAGACATTATGCAAACTCAACCCTCTAATACTTCTTTTTAAATGAGTACATCATTGAGCGGCAAAAGCGTATTTATTACTGGCGGTAGCCGCGGCATTGGCAAAGCCATTGCGCTGCGCCTGGCGCGCGAAGGTGCCAACATTGTGATTGGCGCTAAAACCACCGAGCAGCACCCCAAGCTGGAAGGCACTATTTATACCGCTGCACAAGAAATAGAAAGCGCCGGCGGCAAATGTTTGCCGCTGCAATTAGATATAAGAGATGATGAAGCCATCCAAAGAGCAGTGGAAGAAGCAGCAGCACATTTTGGTGGTATCGATATTTTAATCAACAATGCCAGCGCCATCAATTTATCGCCAACAGAAGCACTGGAGCCCAAGCGTTACGACCTGATGCACAGCATTAATGTGCGCGGTACGTTTATGATGAGCCGCGCCTGTATTCCTTATCTCAAAAAATCGGGCAACGCACATATTTTAAACCTGTCACCGCCCATTAATTTAAACCCCAAATGGCTGGGGCAGCACCTGGGGTATACCATGAGCAAGTACGGCATGAGCATGGTGGCTATGGGCCTGGCAGAAGAACTAAAAAAACACAAAATAGGCGTGAATGCGCTGTGGCCGCAAACAACCATTGCAACCGCCGCTGTGCAAAACTTGTTGGGTGGCGATTTTCTCATTCAAAAAAGCAGAACGCCTGATATGGTAGCCGATGCTGCCTACATTATTTTATGCCGTGATGCTACAAACTGTACGGGTAACTTTTTTATTGATGAAGAAGTGTTAAAGGAAGAAGGAATTACTGATTTTGGCAAGTATGCGGTCAACCCATCCGAAAGTTTGATGAAGGATATTTTTTTGGATTGATAATTATATTGATAAATAGAAAAGGCGCTGTATGTACAGCGCTTTTTTAATTATTTTGTAAAAATAAAAACGTCTCTTTTTCCTTTTAAAATCAACTACACAATCTTGTAATTCTTAAAAGTAAAAGGGCGGTGGCCCGTCAGTTTTTCCACGGTTAATTTGAGCTTGTCTTTTAAAGAAACCTTGTTGCGCGAGAGGTCGTGGTCAAACTGCCAATTCATTTTCTGGATGCGCGCCTGCATGACTTTAGGGTGCGTGCCCCCAAATTTTTCCAGTGCATCTATACCGCTGTAGTCAAACTCGCCCACGTAGGTTTTGCGCAGTTTCGAATCTTCCCAATCGGAACTCCAGTGGCGGCCAAAGTCGGCGTTCTTCGCCTGCATGGCAGCAGGCTCGCGCACCCAGCCGTAGTGGTGTATGTAGGCATCCAGCGGTTTTACATTCAGTTTTGCATCGCCCGTTTTTCTAAAGCCCTGCGCATCTTTATATGAGTGAAAGCTTTTATTAT
>CBDTUH010000313.1:0-3913 GCA_965363375.1 uncultured bacterium | reverse complement strand
CCAGCGGCCTCTTCGTCCCGAACGAAGCGCGCTACCGGGCTGCGCTACATCCCGAAAAACAGCCCTGCAAAGGTAATTATTTTAAAAAAGGAAATAAAGGTAAAACGTCTGTTTTTCCTTTTACACAGGCTACAAAAAAGCCCCGTTCTGCAACAGGGCTTTATATAAATAGCAGGCCGGCGCTGCTTAATTCTGAACATCTACAATGGTAAATGTTTTGGTGCCGGCCGGTACACTCCATTGCACCTGCTGACCTTTTCTAAAACCAATAAGAGCCGTACCAATGGGCGATAAAAAAGAAATGCGCCTTTGCCTGATGTCGGCTTTGTCCGGCACCACCAGCGTTACCTCCATATCTTTTTTACCGGCTTCTTCGCGTATCAACACCCTGGAGTTGAGGCCCACCACATCGGCTGGGAATTCCTCGCTGGCAATAAGGGTGGCTTTCTTTAATTCGCCTTCCAGTTCTTCGGCATTATATCGGTCAAAATATTGCTTGGCGGTAGTGCTTCTTAAGTAAGCCATTATTATGGCATAGTCGTCTTTGCGTAACAGCAGCTGTTGCTTACTTTTTTGCATATGTTTTAATTTAATTGTGATGAGATGGGTTTATGAACAGAAGCTTTTTTAGAGAAATAGATCTCCTCAAAACTTTTTACTTCGCACCGGTTGATGCGGCGGAAAAAACGCGAGGGGTGAATGCTTTGCAGGTTTTTAAATCCGCAGGCTTCCATCATTTCCATAGTGGCCTTTATTGTGTTGTTGTGAAACGATGCCACACGTACCATTTTATCGGCCGGGTGGAGCCCCTTGTACAGGGCCGGGTTTTGCGTGGCCACACCTACCGGGCAGCGGCCGCTGTCGCACACCAGCGCCTGTATGCAGCCTAGCGCCATCATCATACCCCGTGCACTGTAGCAGGCCGATGCACCCAGCGAAATGGCTTTCATTATATCAAAACCGGTAATGATTTTTCCAGCCGCCAATATCTTAATATCTTCTGCGAGGTCAAACTGCTCCAAGGTTGATTTGGCAAAAGCCAGGGCATCAAACAGAGGCATGCCCAGGTAGTCGGTAAACTCGAGCGGTGCCGCGCCAGTGCCACCCTCGCCACCATCAATGGTAATAAAGTCAGGCACAATGTTGAGCGCCGCTATAGCGCGGCAGATTTCTACAAACTCTCCTTTATCGCCAATACAAAGCTTAAAACCTACAGGCTTGCCATCTGAAAGGATTCTCAGACGTTTTAAAAACTGCAGCATTTCGGTCGGTGTCTCAAACTCGGTATGGCTTGCAGGCGAGTGCACCGTGGTATCGGGCACTACCAGGCGTATGGCTGCTATTTCAGGTGTGTTTTTTGCTGCGGGCAGCAGGCCGCCGTGGCCCGGCTTGGCACCTTGCGATAGTTTCAGCTCTATCATTTTTACCTGCGGCTTCAGGGCATTACGGCGAAAGGCCTCGTCGCTAAAGCGGCCTTCAATAGTACGGGCGCCAAAGTAGCCGGTACCTATCTGCCAGATAAGATCGCCACCCTGCAGGTGGTAGGCACTAATGCCGCCTTCGCCGGTGTTGTGTGCAAAGCCGCCCAGCTGCGCGCCTTTGTTGAGGGCTTCAATGGCAGTTTTGCTGAGGGCACCATAGCTCATGGCGCCAATATTGTAAATGCTGGCGCTGTAAGGCTGCCGGGTCTGATGGTTTCCAATGGTTACACGCAAGTCTTTTTCGGTAATTCGCACCGGGAAGGCCGAATGGGAAACCCACTCGTAGCCGGGTGCGGAGGGGTCGGCCTGAATACCAAAGGCCACGGTTTGCTTTTGGTTTTTGGCACGCTGGTATACAATAGAGCGCTGGCGTCGGTTAAAGGGTTTGCCATCCAGGTCAGATTCAAAAAAGTACTGCCGCATTTCAGGCCGAATACCTTCAAACAGGTAACGCAGGTGCCCGATGATAGGAAAATTGCGGATGACTGCATGCTTTGTTTGCCTTGTATCTCTAATGGCCAGCCCCAGCAGGGGCAGCGTTAGCAGCAAAGCCCAGTACCAGCCGGCACCGGCCGTGTAAGCTACGCCCACTACCATAATGTTGACCATCGCTACAAACATTACAATAGCCGTGCTAACGGCCATATTATCAAAATTCCGTTTCATATAGGATAGAAAAAATTTGAATGAATACAGGTGCCCTGCCAGCCGCATTTGAAACGTCTGTTTTCCCTTTTAATTTGCTTTTTAAAAGCTGTTTAAAACAGGATACGCAAACAAAAATGCTGCAGAGGCAGCAACACCAAAAAATAGATGACTATAAAAAAGATTGAAAGAAAAGCGTGTTTATTACGCTTTCTGGCTTGCATCAAACGCCTTGAAAGTAGAAAAGTAAAAAAGAGCGTTGCAGAAAGGATAGAATTCAGCAAAGGAACAGGTATAGCAATCGCTCATATCCAGCTCGATATGCCGGCTGGGTATCATTGAAGTGCGATGCCATTTGTTAATCTGCATATTACAAACCTAACAAATTAAAGCAATATAAAAAATTAGGGACTGGCAATTCTTTCTTAATTCTACGCCCTCTTTAGACTGTATGTAGCCTTTATTTTCATCATGTTTGATTTGGTTTTGACCATTAGCTTTTGAACGGGTTTTTTAAAAACGTCTGTTTTTGCTTTTGACATTCTCCATATTTCATTTTGACATTTTTATTATTTCAAAAACGTCTGTTTTTCCTTTTAATCAAAAAGTTTTGTTAACGTGTTCTGGCTTACCCAACCCTTTTGAAATGCGCAGGGGTACTACTATAAATCAAACCAAAACAAAAGTAAAATGAAACCTCTAATGCACCCCCCGACCCAACTGCTGCTGATTGCCTTAATGTTTTTAATTGGCTGCAAAGACAAAGACCTGATACTGGAAAGGCCCGGAAACGGACAGAAACCACCGCCGACCGCTTCGCACAAAGTGCTGCTTTATTTAGACGCACTGCCCGGTGAAACATCAGTTGTAAACGACCTGTTTGCCATCATCAGCATTACAGATGGCCAGAACCAACCGGTATTTACCAATCACAAAGTTGCACTGCAGCACGATGGCAGGTACAGTACCGACACGCTTACGCTGGCAGCTGGGCAATATAAAGTGAGCAAGTTTATTATTGTTGATAAAAATGGAACTTCCAAATTTGCCACACCATTTACAGGCTCTCAAATGGGCGGCCAGGTACAGCACCCACTATCTATTTCGTTTACGTTGCCAAAACCATCAATCAGCACCATAGCCATTGATGTGTTGCGCCTGCAAGCCGGTGCCGACCCAGCAAAGTGGGGTTATCCTGCCGGTGCTTTTAACCTGCCTTCAGGCGGCGAGCCTGACCCGAATGTTTTTTTAAAAATAAAAGTGCGCCCGCTGATAAAGATTGGTGATGTGGTGTACGACAGCATACCGGTTAATTTTACTTTGACCAGCTGGAACGCAGCCGGCCAGCCCACCGTAACCAACATACCTTTTGCAGCCGGCACCAATGAAGTGAGCTTACCCAAATCTGCGGTTAAGTACGACCTGCAGGTAACCAAATGGGGCATTACCGATGTATTGTCGCTGCAAAGAGCGGACGTGCAGGAAGGTGCAGTTTATAACCTGGGTGGCAGCAAAGCCGCCAAAAAACTGCAGTGGGAACTGGGATATAAAATGGTAAAAGGCGCCTGGTTAGCCGAAAGCAAAAAAATATACGAATACGCCGGCAGTGGCCGGCTGATGAAGATAGTGTATCAACGCAAGCGTGCAGATAATTCGATTTATGTGCACAGCACCGATTACTTTACTTACAACAGCATTGGAAAAATAGCAATGCTTGTAAAAAAAGATGAAAACAATACCGTAATTAGTGAATCTACTTTCAACTATGCGCAGGATGGTAAAATGGC
>CBDTUH010000312.1:0-3931 GCA_965363375.1 uncultured bacterium | reverse complement strand
GTTCACCAGTTTATCTTTTAATGGATTGAAAGAAAGGCGGCCGGCAATGGCGTAAGCGGTTACAATCTCAGGCGAAGCTACAAATGCGTGTGTAGAAGCCAGACCATCATTACGCTTGGCAAAGTTGCGGTTGAATGAAGTAACGATGGTGTTCTTACGATTGGGATCGTCTATATGGCGCGCCCACTGCCCAATGCAGGGTCCGCAGGCGTTGGCCAGAATTACACCGCCAATTTCACCAAACGTATTGATATAACCATCTTTTTCGATAGTATAGCGTACCAGCTCAGAGCCGGGCGTAACGGTGAATTCGCTGCGGGTTTTCAGATTTTTTGTTTTGGCCTGCGCGGCAATAGAAGCCGAGCGGCTGATGTCTTCGTAAGAAGAGTTGGTGCAGGAACCAATCAGGGCTACTTCAATTTCATCGGGCCAGCCATTGGCAGCCACCGCTTCCGCCATTTTAGAAATAGGTGTTGCCAGGTCAGGTGTAAAGGGTCCGTTTACATGCGGTTCCAGTTCGCTCAGGTTAATTTCTACCACCTGGTCATAATATTTAGCCGGGTTGGCATAAACATCTGCATCAGGGCGCAAGTGCTCTTTTACATCATCAGCCAGGGCAGCTACTTCTTCACGGCCAGTTACTTTCAGGTATTCCGCCATTCTATCATCATAAGCAAACAGCGAACAGGTAGCACCAATTTCAGCACCCATGTTACAAATGGTAGCCTTACCCGTACAGCTCAGACTGTCGGCGCCTTCGCCAAAATATTCTACAATTGCACCGGTACCGCCTTTCACGGTTAAAATACCGGCTACTTTTAAGATAACGTCTTTAGCTGAGGTCCAGCCGCTCATTTTACCGGTCAGCTTTACACCAATCAGCTTAGGCATTTTCAGCTCCCAGGGCAGGCCGGCCATTACGTCTACCGCATCGGCACCACCTACACCAATGGCAATCATACCCAGGCCGCCGGCATTGGGCGTGTGCGAGTCGGTACCAATCATAAGGCCACCGGGAAATGCATAGTTTTCCAGAACAACCTGGTGAATAATGCCAGCGCCGGGCTTCCAGAAGCCAATGCCATATTTATTTGAAATAGAAGAAAGGAAAGTATACACCTCGTTGTTTACATCAATGGCACGCGCCAAATCCTCATCGGCACCTACTTTAGCCTGTATCAGGTGATCGCAGTGAACACTGGAAGGTACAGCTACCCTAGCACGGCCGCAGGTATCAAACTGCAGCAGCGCCATTTGGGCAGTGGCATCCTGCATGGCTACGCGGTCCGGTGCAAAATCCACATAATCTTTACCTCTTTCAAAAGCCTGGCGGGCCGGGCTGTAGGTGTGAGCGTACAAAATCTTTTCGGCCAGCGTCAACGGGCGGTTCAATAAGTTCCGTGCTGAAGCAACTTTGCCTGGCAACTCGCTGTAAACTTTCTTTATCAGGTCTAAATCAAATAACATGGATACATTTTTTTTATTTCATAATACAGGCACTGCATTTGCATTAGATACCGGTATTATTTAAAGTGGTGCAAATTTACTTAAAAACCGCTGAAAGCAAAGCAAGAGTTAAAACCATTGGCAAAGCGTCAAAAAATTTTTAAATTAGCTTTATGAAGCAATTCACGAACCTCAAGAATTTTATAGAATGGCAGGCATTTGGCGTTTGTTCTGCCATCGGCGAAAGAATGGGCATTGCCACTACCCGCATACGTATGTGGTTCATTTACATTTCTTTTTTAACGCTGGGCTCTCCCATTGTGGTGTACATGATTGCCGCTTTCTGGATGAACATAAAGAGATACATTTTTGCTGCCCGCCGAAATCCTTTGCGCTATTTATAAGATGAATGCAATGGCATGATCGTACATCAATACAGATTAACCAACTATACCGACTACCTGGCGCAGCTGGCAGCCGTTTTTCATGCCCCGGTGTTAGATAACAGGTTTTATATTCCGCCACAGTACGGTAAAGGCTTTTTTAAAATGGTTCAGGTAACCGAAGACCTGCAGGCCATTATTTACGATTTTACGCTTAAAGAAACTTTTGTGCTGCGCCGGCAAAAGGAAGCCCGTGAATACTATACCCTAAACTTTGAAGAAGTGACAAATGCCAATTCCGGCTTCAGCATTGCCATTGGCTCCGAAAAAATGGATGAGATAGAAAAGAAAGTGGCGCTTTACCTCACTTCTTTTTTATATGATATTGAGCATGTGCTGCAGAAAGACATTAATCTGCGGGGAATACGCATACTGCTGCCTGTTGGCTGGATGCGGCGCTACCTGAAACTGGACGAAAAGGAAAGCGTACTGAAAAAATATATCGATCTGAAAACTGCCGGCGTAATGTATAAACCCGTGGGTGAAGAACTACGAGGCATTTTAAAAGATATTTTAAGCGAAAAAGATATTCCGCTGCTTTTTTACCAGAACAAGATATTGCGCATTATTGAAAGGTTTTTTGCCTGGCTGTACGATGAAATGAAAGTGATCAGCGAGCGGAACGGCATAAGCCTGCAGGATATAGAAACTGCCCAAAAGATAGAAGCGCTTATTACTAACGATATAACGATACCCCCGCCTACCATCAAGGAAATGGCCCGCGAAGCAGCCATGAGCGAATCAAAATTGAAGAAAGTATTTAAAACGGTTTATGGCCTTCCCCCTTACGAATATTACCAGAAAAGACGTATGCAAAAGGCAAAACTGATGTTGCTTTCCGGCGAGTACTCCATAAAAGACGTGGGATATACCCTGGGCTATGCCAACCTGAGCAACTTTACGCTGGCCTTTAAAAAAGTATTCGACCAGCTGCCCAGTGCCATCATCAGAAAAAGCTAAATCAGCTCCTTCAGCTTTTGAACTACAGTATCTATTTCTTCTTTTGTATTGTATTTGCTAAAAGAAAAACGAACGGTTATATGACTATCGCCCTTGTTTAATGCTTTGATAACGTGCGAGCCGGCATCGGCACCACTACTACAGGCACTGCCGCCCGATGCGCAGATATTATTTATATCAAGACTAAAGAGCAGCATTTCCGATTTTTGCGTTTTCGGAAAACAAACACTCAGCACTGTATACAGCGTTTCGCCACTGGAGGGACAATTAAATTCAACGCCGCCAATTTGCTTTTGCAGCTGCTCGGTCATGTAGGTTTTTAATTCTTTAATAAAAGCACTTTCCCGCTCGTAATGCTCTGTGGATAGCTCCAGTGCTTTGGCAAAACCAACTATCCCATACACATTCTCGGTACCGGCGCGCATATTACGCTCCTGCCCGCCACCGAAGATAAAAGGCTTGATGGGAGTTCCTTCTTTCACATATAAAATGCCGGTGCCTTTGGGCCCATGAAACTTATGGCTGGCAGCGGATATAAAATGCACTTTGATCTCGCTCAGGTTAATGGGATAATGCCCTACCGTTTGCACACAATCAGAATGAAAAACAGCATCATATTCTTCACACAATTCCCCTACCTTTTTTATTTTCAGTAGCACGCCTATTTCATTGTTGGCATGCATCAGCGTAACCAGGCATTTGCCTTTGCTATTAGATAGCTGCGCTTCCAGGTCATCGTAGTCTACCTGCCCATCGGGATTTATTTTGACATAAGAAACTGTTACGTTGTTTTGATGGCCATAATGCTCCACCGTGTGCAGCACGGCATGATGCTCAATGGGCGATGTAATGATGTGGGTGCAGCCCAGGTCGCGGATAGAAGCTGCAATGGCGGTATTATTACTTTCAGTACCACCGCTGGTAAAAAAGATTTCGCCTGGCTTGGCACCCAGTATACGCGCTACCGATTTACGTGCATTTTCTATAGCCAGCCTCGTTTCGCGGCCATAAGAATAAATGGATGAAGCGTTGCCGAAATGCGTTTGCATATAAGGCAGCATGGTTTGCAAAACTTCAGGATC
>CBDTUH010000311.1:0-3936 GCA_965363375.1 uncultured bacterium | reverse complement strand
ATTGGATTTTTCTGCAAAAAACGGATGACACAAATGTTGCAGGCCGTTTTTATTGCTTTGTTATAGCACAACTATTTTTGGCTAGGAATAAATCATTGAAGTTGTATTGTTGTTCTCAATTGTCGTACGACAGCTGAAAGTAGTTGGTTTGGTTATGTTTGTGGGCAAGTTTTAGTACTTCCTAGGGTGTTTTGCCAGTGCACCGTGCGGCCGTTTAAAGTTATAAACTCCCACTGGCTTAATCTTTCAATCAAATCCACATCGTCTTTGTAGGTTAGCAGCTGATAAAACGCCTGGTGGTCGCTTAGGTGGGAACGCTCTACTTTTCCACCTGAGTTGTGAAGTTCTTACTTTGATGTAGTGGTGCTCCATACTGAGATCTTCCACGTGCCAGTGAAATTTCGCTTGGAACTGACCCACTCTGTCCGTTCAAATGGTTATAACCTAAATGCTTTTCTATCTTCGTATTGGTTATGTTGGTGAAAAGCACTTTTTCGTTCATGGGATTTGCCGTTTCCATAGTTGCGGCCGGGTACTGAGTGGCCTATTGTTCCTCTATACCCTACCCCGCATTTTTGTTTTATAGAATACATTGTCTTCATAAATATTATTCAACATAGAGCTCTAATCTTAATTTACGCATAGTATTTGAAGTAAAGTACTTTCCTTAAATAGTGATATTATGCAAAACGACACATCAACAAGGGTTCAGGTATCCAAGAGTTTTCCGGTAAGTAAGGATGAATTGTACCGGGCATGGACAGCTCCCGATGAGCTAAAGCAATGGTGGAAGCCAATGGGTAAGCAATTAACTGATGTAGAGAATGAGATCAAAGAAGGTGGCAAAGTGACTTATCATTTTAGTGAAGACCTGGTGATCTCCGGCGAATACAAGAAAGTGGAAGAAAAGGAAAGACTGGTTTATAGCTGGAATTGGCAATTGCCGGAAGAATCGCTTCAAAGAGGAGAATACCTATTAACGGTAGCTTTCAATGAAGATGGTAATGGCAGCACTATTAATATTACTCAGGAAAATTTCAAAGATGAACATGCAGTAAAGCCTCATCAATCGGGGTGGGAAGAGGCATTGGAACAGTTGAAACACTATTTATCAAATAAACGAGCATCATCATAGTTCTTCGAAATGTTGCAAGAATGCAAAAAAGAATGGAGGAAGTAAAGTATATATTAATGACCTTTTAAAATAAGGAATAATGAATATGTAATAGTTAGGCTCTTCAATTGCCTTCCCAAACTATAAAAACTCAAAACCGCAGTCTAAAGTAGCCATGCTGAATTCTCATAATTGTAAAACTTCTCAAGCACGTTTTCTTGCCTGAATGTTGGATGCGCTTTGGCCGGTAGCGCACCATGTCCGCTCGTTTCGAGCCAATCCAGACCAGTCCATCGCAGGCAAAACAAGAACACATAGCTTGTTTGTAAATCACATTCGACCTATGAGTTATTAGTTGTAATCTACCTGCAGCCCATTTTGCAGCCTATCTATGAAAAAGAAGAGAAGTACAAAAGAAAAAGCCATTAGTAATACATTGATTACCAAAGGCTTTTTGATTGTCGGGAAGACAGGATTCGAACCTGCGACCCCCTGGTCCCAAACCAGGTGCGCTACCGGCCTGCGCTACTTCCCGGGATATCAACAATTGTTATGAAAACGAGACAAATCCCGTCTTCATTAATTTTAGTATCAATCTTAATCGTGGGGTGCAAATGTAGGATTTTAAACAATTCCTACAAAAACAATTTAAAAGCAAAAAGCATTGAGGCTAAAGGGGATAAATCAAGGTATTTTATTTTTAAAAAAATAAACAGTAAGGCTTTGCAAATTGCAAGATTAAACCCTTATCTAAAATGGCAAATATGAAATTATTAATCAGCAGTGCTTTTTATTACATAAGCGGTAAAGCAGTAAATTATCACTGCCTTACCGCTTACTTTATTAATAATTAACAATTTAGTACCCTGGATTCTGTACAATCGCAGTATTTGACAATAGCTCAGACACGGGTATAGGCCATATATATTGTGCGGCAGTAGGCAAAATAGCAGGCGCAGAGCCTTTTGCAGGAATTGGCAATCCTAATCTGATTAAATCGCGCGAGCGAAACCCCTCTCCTAATAGTTCAATTCTTCTTTCCAGCAAAATAGCTTCAATAAGCGCAGCCTGGCTGGCAGGTGCCAAAATAGTACCCGGATCTGAACGTTGCCGTACTGCATTCAGTAAAGCAATGGCACGTGCATCAGTACCATTTTGTCGGGCGAGTGCCTCAGCCAGATTCAGCAATACCTCCGCATAGCGGATAACAGGTACATAATCAGTGTTAGCTGTCCATTTCCTCAACCAGGTTTTGGTTCCAATTAATTGTACAAATTCTGTACGACGCTTATCAGTAGCTGACCAGTTGCTGTAAGCGGCAATACCATCAATGATGTTTAATGAATAATCTCCGTTGCCACCTGTGGTGCCCGGGCTATAGTATTGGTGCAAGCTGTTTTGTGTTCCCGGTAAATTCTGGGCTGTAAATGCCAGTGAAAAAATATTCTCCAGCGTTTGCCCACCAGACCTGAAAACGTTTACTACATCAGGCTCCAAAGCATGCTGCACACCGGAAGGCGCCCGGAAAGGGGCGGCTTGTGGAACAATTTTATTGGCTTCTGTAATAACATCTTCATACCGTTGCATGTGCAGGAAAACACGTGTTTTTAAGGCTATAGCCGAGTTGCGATGCGCCCGTGTAACGTTCAACTGGTTAGTACCATGGCTCTCAGACAGGTTGGTTTCTGCAAAATCCAGGTCGCTTAAAATTAAGTTATACACTTCGGCTACTGTTGAGCGCGGTTTGCTGTTGGCACCGCCGGCTGTCAATTGAGGCTCTGTATATAAAATTAAACCCGGCTTATCACCGTTACCATCCCAGTATGGGCGCGCATATAAAGTAACCAGAGAATGGTAAACCAGTGCTCTTAAAAAGCGAGCTTCTGCCTGGTATTGCTGCTTTAATGCATCTGATACGGCGGCCCCTTCAAGGCCATCCAATACTACATTAATGCGGTTGATGGCCTGGTAAGCAGAACCCCATACGTATTCTACCTCATTAGTAGAAGAAAGTACGGTAAAATTCCAGGTTTGCAAACCGGTAACTCCATTAGCAGTTTCATTTATAAAATCTTCACCTCTCACTTCCTGAAATACAAGATAACGACCACCTAAAAACTGGTTGCTAGAGCCATTATAAAAAGGACCTTTTACACCGGCATATAAACCATTAATAGCGGCTAATACTTTCTCAGGAGTTGAAAAAGCAATGGATTCGTCTATGAATATTTCTGGCTGAATATCAAAGCGGTCCTTTTTACAGCCAGAAGCAATAACTAAAAGTGTTGAAAACAAAATAAAAATTTTATATAAGCGCATAGCTTTATTTTTTAGGATTAAAAACCGATGTTGATGCCGATGTTGATGGTTCGTGCCTGGGGTGCCGAATTACGATCAACGCTGGGAGCCCCATTTATTACCTGCTCACTGGCTACGCCGGCACCTACATTGGTTTGAATCTCGGGATCAAAGCCTGAATAGCGGGTAAACGTAAAGGCATTCAAGGCTGCTACATAAATACGTGCATTAGAGAGGCCTGCCCTATCAAGAATAGCTCTGGGCAAAGTATAACCTAACGAAATATTCCGCACTTTAACAAAGTCACCTTTTTCAATATTGTTAGAAATAGGAAAAGAAGAACCGTTGGATACATTATCGCCAAACACCACCCGTGGCCACTCTGCATTATCACCCGGTTTGGTCCACCGGTTCAGGGCATCTTTAGCATTATTCCAGTTGCGATTGTCATGCAGGCCTGCTTTGCTGCCATTGTACACATAGTTACCGCCACTAAAGAAAAGCAAGGCATTCAGGTCAAAATT
>CBDTUH010000310.1:0-3945 GCA_965363375.1 uncultured bacterium | reverse complement strand
CCGCGCTCGTCAGGCTGCCATCACCACTGAGCTTACCGAGATCGTGAGCGGTGCCGCAGCGCTGAAAGGATAATAGAATTTGAAAAGCTTAAAATGTGCAAATTTGAAAATGAAGGGTCGCTTTTTGGCGTAGCTTTCTTCAAGTTTGCACATTTTTTATTTTGCTTAGTTTTCAAATTCTCAAATTGCCAAATTTTCAAATTAACCAATGGACATTTCAAGCCTGATACCGCATATAGAATCGCTCATTTTTGCTTCGGACAAGCCACTCACACCAGAAGAAATAACCGAGCTGCTGAACAATGCTTTTGGCTTTATGGAAGATAAAGTGGAGGTAGAGCAGGTAACGGCAGCGTTGGAAGGCATTGTGGAAAAATACAACTCCGAGTTTTATCCATTTGAAGTGAGGCAAAGTGGTGGTGGCTGGCAGTTTCTTACCAAAAAAGAGTTTCATAAAACAGTGGCGCAGCTCAATGGCGAAAAGTTTTTAAAACGCCTGTCTGCCGCTGCGCTGGAAACCCTGGCTATAATTGCTTACAAGCAACCCATCACCAAAGGCGAAATTGAATCCATACGCGGTGTATCTTCGGATTACAGTGTGCAAAAGCTGCTCGAAAAAGATCTCATCATCATTAGCGGCCGCAACGAAAAGCTACCTGGTCACCCGCTGGTGTACGCTACTTCCAAAAGCTTTATGGATTACTTCGGCATCAATTCACCGGAAGACCTTCCAAAAATTAAAGAAGTGCTTGCCGAGCAGGCGGTAATTCCCACTGCCATTCATCATACCGAACTGGAGGAACCTTCTGCGCTGATCGTAACCGACACCGGCGAACTGATAGACCCAACTGATGACGATGCAGAACCGCAGGTGAATGGTGCTGATGTAGCCGAATTTGATATTGATAAAGCGAACGCCGTAAACTATGGCGAAGCAAAGTTGTTTATTCATGGTGAAGTGGAGGGCGATGAAGTAAGTGACATACAGGAAGCGGCGCAGGAGGAAGAAAATGAAGAACTGGAAGCATCTATGGAAGAGCTAAGCAGTGATGATAACAGCAATTTTGAAAGTGATGAAAGGCTTGTTGAAAACGAGAATGATGAAAGTGAAGATGATGATGATGATGCGGAAGATGACACTAAAAAAGATGACCTGTCTTAATCGAAATAAAAATTTAAAAAAAGGTGCTCAAAGGCACCTTTTTTTTATTTATAGATTAAATATGTAAAATGTTTTTAAAAGGGAAAAGAGACGTTTATAAAAATTTAAAAGGAAAAACAGACGTTTTGACCTTTAACTAAAAACTACAAACCACAAACTATTTAAAGCACTTCTATCACATTTCTTTGCAGGTCTTCAAACTCGTCGCGCTGGCGGATGAGTAAGGCTTCGCCATCCTTTACCATTACTTCGGCAGGTTTTAGCCGCGAGTTAAAATTGGAGCTCATTTCAAAACCATAAGCGCCGGCATTATAAAAAACCAGGTAATCGCCTTCGCGCACTTCGCTCAGTTTGCGGTCCCAGGCAAACGTATCGGTTTCGCAAATGTTGCCCACCACGGTATATATGCGCGGGCTGCCAAACGGATTAGAAAGGTTTTCAATTTTATGATACGCCTCGTACATCATGGGGCGAATGAGGTGGTTGAAGCCGCTGTTCACACCTACAAAAACCGTAGCCGTTGTTTGCTTAATGACGTTTGCTTTTGTTATAAAATAGCCCGCTTCGCTCACCAAAAACTTGCCGGGCTCAAACCATATTTCTAATTTTTTACCGGTTTCTTTTTCATACTTTACAAAAGCTTCCGCTACTTTTTCGCCCAGCGCTGCCACGTCGGTACGCACATCATCTTCGTGGTAAGGTACTTTAAAGCCGCTGCCCAGGTCCACCACTTCCAGGTCGGGAAAATGTTCGGCAATGCCAAACATTACTTCCAGTCCACTTAAAAAAACGTTGATGTCTTTAATGTCGCTTCCGGTGTGCATGTGTATGCCGCGCACCTTGATGCCCGTGCTTTTTACAATGCGTTCAATGTGGCGCATCTGGTGTACCGATATGCCGAATTTGCTGTCGATGTGGCCAGTTGACATTTTGTAGTGCCCGCCGCCCATAATGTGCGGGTTAAAGCGAATGAGAATAGGATAAGAGCCGCCAAACTTATTGCCAAATTGCTCCAGTATAGATATGTTGTCGATGTTTAGGTTAACACCCAAATTCTTTCCTTCTTCAATTTCTGCAAAGTCCACACAGTTGGGTGTAAACAGAATATGCTCGGGCGAAAAGCCGGCTTTCAATCCCAGTTTTACTTCGTTAATACTTACACAATCGAGCCCGGCGCCCAGGCTTTTCATGTACTTTAAAATGTTGATGTTGGTAAGTGCCTTGCAGGCGTAAAAAAAGCGGGCGTTGCTGCCTTCAAAAGCCTTTTGAAGCGTGCTGTATTGCTCGGCAATTTTTTCGGCATGGTAAACATACAGCGGCGTGCCAAACTGGTCGGCCAGCTGAATCAATTGGGTGTGCGATAAACTTTGCGACATAGCGGCGAAGATACTACAGCCGGCAAATGTGTAAAAGAGGAAAATGATTTTTAAGTTTTTAGTTTATGGTTTTTAGTTAGCCAGGACAAAAACATCTCTTTTCCCTTTTACATTTTTATTTTTTCATTTTACATTTCCACAATCTTCTCTTTTTTCTTTTGATCGCTCTACCTTACTTTCATGGTTTTGACCTTTCACTTTTGCTTTTTTTAAAAACGTCTGTTTTTCCTTTTAACCATAGCAAAAGAAAAAGGGATTTCAAACGTCTGAAATCCCTTTTAAAACAGAAGTGAATATTTTTTTATTGAATGCCGTTGACCGTGGTGGTTACCGTTATTTTGTTGGTGATGGGCACGCTTTGGCCGGCCACGTCTACCGAGCCTGTACCATCGGTGGTTACAGTGCGCTGCTTTAGCAGTCCGGTATTTTTATCAAGGGTTATTTTGCCGCTTAGTTTGCTTTCCATATTTATGGTCATTTCCATGCCTTGCGCTTCCTGTTGTTTGGTGGAGGTGCTTTGTCCGGTAAAATCAATCAGCACTTCGCTATCCGTTACATCGGCGATAGTATATTTCTGAAAACCTTTTTCATCGCTTTTGTTTACCGAGTCGGTCCAGATGTAGCCTTTGGTGAGGTTGCCGGTAGAAGGCAAAATTTTAAAGGGCGTAGGGTCACCCTGCTTAGGCAAATCCAGCCCCAGCGATAGCTGCGATAACATCTGGCTCATCATATCTTCGCCACCGCCTGCGGTGTTGGGGTTGTTGTCATCGGCTTTTACACTTACCACGTTGCCACTGGCATCTACGGTCATGGTGTATTTGTTTTTGATGCTTTTTTCGGCAGCCTTGCCCATTTCACTTTTCAGGTCGGCTTCGTTTTCGCTGTCAAACTTTTGCGACTGTCCCATGCCATCAAAGCTTAGTTGCAGTCTTTTTACCTTGTGCTCAATCACGGCGCCGGCGGTCGTTACATCTTCCACATCGTAGCTGTGGTTGAGCGTGGCAGCCACGTTAATATCAATGGTTTGGCCCATCATCTCTTGCGTGGCCACGCTGGCCACTTGTGTGGTCATTTCCAGTTTTTGTCCTTTTTTAAAAGCCAGTTTGTTGGATACCGGTTGCGCAGCCGCCGCAAAGGATGCCGCTATCAGCAGGGGCAGAAAAAATTTTCTCATTGTGGTATTTTATGATTTTTTAAAAAGTATTTACATGCAATTGTGTTGCCAGTATCTGTTTAAATAGGTTAAAAAAAGGCGCAGGCTCAAATTTGATAAACCTTCTATCATTTTTTCCGTTAGCCGTATTAACCTAACTTTCCAATTGGTATTTAAAATTAAACAACTTCATGCGCTGGCTGTTTTTACTTTTTCTTTTCGTCACATTGCAGGCTTCGGCCAGCGACACCACA
>CBDTUH010000309.1:0-3950 GCA_965363375.1 uncultured bacterium | reverse complement strand
GCTGCAAAACGTCTGCATCTGCTTTTGCACGCCGCGCACGTCTTCCATTACATCTTTACCGGCCGTGTAAAAAGGATTTGTTGAAAAGTTACGCAGCGCCACGTGCAGTACAGAGCGGTGCTCGGTCTGGTTGATAAAATCGCCGTTGAACATAGCATCAATAGCATCTTTCAGCTTACATTCTTCCGCCAGCTGCATTAGCAGTTTTACCGTTTCGTCGGTAATCAGGTTTTTGGAAAAATCTACGAGCGTATCGCCAATAGTAAACGAATATTTATCGAAGCGGTGCGCATCTTCTGCAAAAAGCTGGCGCAGGTGTTCGGCACGCATTTGTTCCGCATGTTTTTCAAGTGCTGTCCAGGCCTTTGTAGTTGTAGGGTCAATCGATGGTAACATTTATAAGCTTTTAATGGTTTGGATGGTTTTTTCCACCATCTCTGGTGTAATGTCTAAATGCAGCACCAGGCGAATGGAAGTGGGGCTGAACGGATAGATCAATATGCCCTGCTCCTTAAACTTTTCTACCAGTGCGACTGGTGTGTATGGCGGCTGAACTCCAAAAATAATGATATTGGTTTCTACCGGCAGCACATAGCTCACAAATTCTTTTTCTCCAAATGCTTCTGCAATTTGTTGCGCATACTGATGGTCCTGCGCCAGGCGTTCAATATTATTTTCTAAAGCATAGATGCCCGCTGCGGCTAAATAACCTGCCTGACGCATGCCGCCGCCCAGCACTTTGCGTATGCGCCTGCTTTTTTTAATAAATGCTTTTTCGCCCAACAGCAAACTGCCTACCGGGCAGCCCAGGCTTTTGCTCAGGCAAATGGAAATGCTGTGAAAAACGTCTCCAAAGTCTTTTGGCGATTGCCTTTTGGCCACCAGCGCATTGAACAAGCGGGCGCCATCGAGGTGCAACTTTAAATCATTAGCATCGCACACTTTTCGTATTTCTTTTATTTCAGCCAGATCGTAACAACTACCGCCGCCGCGGTTAGAGGTGTTCTCAAGGCAAACCAGTGAGGTATAGGCTTTGTGCACGTCTTCTTTATTATTAATGCCTTCTGCTACCTGGGCGGCTGTCATCAGGCCGCGTTCGCCTTTTATCAACTGCACCGATGCGCCGGCATTAAAGGCAATGCCGCCGCCTTCATATTGGTACACATGCGCGGTGGCGTCGCAAATAATTTCGTCGCCAGGCTGGGTATGGCATTTAATGGCTATTTGGTTGGTCATGGTGCCGCTGGGGCAAAAAAGGGCAGCTTCCATACCAAACATTTCGGCAGCCAGCTTTTCCAGGCCATTAATAGAAGGGTCTTCGCCAAATACATCGTCGCCAACGGGTGCCGCCAGCATCGCATCTTTCATGGCAGCTGTAGGCCGGGTAACGGTGTCCGATCTATAGTCAATCAACATGTTATGAATTTTCTGCAATATACTCTCAACCGCGGATTAATTGAATGAAAGCATTGATGGTTCTAAATGAATAGCGGAATTTTAAAACGTCTGTTTTTCCTTTTGTGAATAGTGAATAGCGTTACCAAAAAGCAAAACGTCTCTTTTTCCTTTTAAAGTTGAGTATTGAGCATTTCTTATACATTATTCACTTCTTCTTTTCAGATTCTTTGGCTGCTGTTCAATATTCAAAACGTCTTCTTTTCCTTTTAAACGATTTTCCCGCCGTTCAGCCCAAAACAAGCGTCTGGCTGTAACCATTTTTCAAGAGGCGCGTCCCATTTCATACAAAAGCTGCAGCCTGTTATCCTTAAAAATCACCGTTCATTACAAAAAAAGGTATTATGCTTTACAAAGTACTTACTTTTGTCTTGTAATCATCAATAACCAGTACTAATAAACCAACATTATGAGAAAATATTTCACCCTCTTAACCATTCTTGCCTCGGCCGCCTCATTAGCTGCCAACGCACAATCACACAACGGTAAAATAGCCGGCAGCGTGGAAGACCCCTCTCAAAAAGCAGTTGTGGCTGCTACCATCAGCCTGCTACACAGCAAAGATTCGTCCATTGCCAAAATAAATGCCGCTGACAAAGAAGGCCGCTTTCAGTTTGAAGGCATTGCCAATGGCGCTTACCTTATTTCTGTTTCTGCCGTTGGCCACGTAAAAAAGTTTTCAAAACCTTTTGAGCTTTCCGCTTCCAATTCGGTAGTAAACCTGCAGCCGATTGTGGTGATTCCTGCCTCTAAAGAAATGGCCGGCGTTACAGTAGTAGCCAGCAAACCCATGATTGAGCAAAAGATTGACAGAACGGTTTTGAATGTAGATGCTTCAGTAACCAACGTAGGCGCCACTGCGCTGGAAGTACTGGAAAAAGCGCCTGGCGTTACGGTAGATAAAGACGGCAACATCAGCCTGAAAGGAAAACAGGGAGTAATGGTGATGATGGACGGTAGACCCACTTACCTGAGTGCAACTGAATTGAGCAACTACCTCAAAAGCCTGCCTGCCACTGCCATCGACCAGATAGAAATTATGACCAATCCTTCCTCTAAATACGATGCGGCCGGCAACTCGGGCATCATCAATATTAAATCAAAAAAGAACCGTCAGAAAGGTTTTAACGGCAGCCTCACTGCCAACTATGGCCAGGGTGTGTACTGGAAAACTAATGAAAGCATTAACCTGAACTACCGTACCGGCAAGCTGAACCTGTTTGCCAATGGCGGCGCCAGCTTCTGGAACGGTTTTCAAACGCTGACCATTCACCGCGAGTTTAAAAACCCTTCTTCTAAAGAACTGAATGCCATTTTCGACCAGGTATCGAACATGCGCAACAGCAGCGATTATTACAACCTGAAAGTAGGTGCGGATTATTACCTGTCTAACAAAACAACTTTAGGGTTTGTTACCTCTGGTTTTTATGACAACGGAAGCTTTATTAGCAATACCACCAGCTACCTGAAAAACGCCAGCAACACCTTGGATTCTATTGTAGTGGCACATTCCGTTTCAAACTCAATATGGAAGAATGGCAGCCTGAACTTTAACATGCGCCACCAGTTTGACTCCACCGGCCGTGAGCTTACTGCCGACTTCGATTATGTACGTTACGATTCGCGCAGCATTCAATCTTTTTCTAGTGTGAATTACAATATCGACATGGTAAAAAGGGGAGAAGAAGCCCTGCGTGGTTCTCTGCCTGTAGACATCAACATCTACACTGCCAAAATGGATTATGCACAGCCAATGGGTAAAGAAGGAAAACTGGAAGCTGGTGTAAAAACTGGTTACGTGGTAACAGACAACGGTGCCAACTATTTTATACCTGACAACGGCAGCGAACAAATTGATTATAGAAAATCAAACAACTTTGAATACAAGGAAAACATTGCAGCTGCTTATGTCAACATCAACAAGCAATTTAAAAAGTTTGGCGTTCAGGGTGGTTTAAGATACGAGTACACCACTTACACGGGCAACCAGTATGGCAACCCGCAGCGCCAGGATTCTTCTTTTACTAAAAGCTACGGCAGCCTGTTTCCAACCATGTTTGTAAGTTACAAGTTGAATGATAAAAACCAGTTTGCTGCTTCATTTGGTCGCCGTATAGACAGGCCGGCGTACCAGGATCTGAACCCGTTTCTTGAATTTATTGATGTATACACTTACGAGCAGGGCAACCCGTTCCTGCGTCCTCAGTTTACCAACAACTTTGAACTGACGCATACATTCAAAAGTTTTTTGACCACTACGCTCAATTACAGCCGCACCAAAGACCTGCGTGCCGAAACATTTGAACAGGGCGAAAACCTAAGCGGCTCTAACGAGTATGCCACTATTGTAAAAAAAGGAAATATAGGCAAACGCAATGCAGCCGGCATTTCGGTAAGCGCACAAATACCGGTTCGCAAATGGTGGAATGCCATGGTATATACGAACTATAACTATACGCAATATGCCGGAACTATCAACAATGGCGAAAGCATTG
>CBDTUH010000308.1:0-3961 GCA_965363375.1 uncultured bacterium | reverse complement strand
TGTCACGTCCATCTATAGTCCCATCGCCCGGTCCAATACCTGCCAGTACCAATCCTGCTGTAAGTTGGTCCACTGTTTTTTTTACTTCGGCGGTGCTCCACAGGCGCCAGTTGCCCTCTTCGCGGGCGGCTAGCATGTCGGGCAGGGGCTGTTGCGCCAGTTGGTGGTCTACCAGGTCGAAAAGACGAGTGGGTGCTGCTATGCTCATATGGTATTGATGCGGACGGCAATGCTGCGCCGCGGTGTTGGTAATCAAATAAAAAACGTCTCTTTTTCCTTTTAAAAAAGAGTGCCATCAACTGTAAAGTTACCGGCATCGGTGGTTAAAAGGAAAAAGAGACGTTATAAAAGTCTGCATTAAAAAAGGCTGAATCAACATTCAGCCTTTTTAGTTTATAAATTTCTGTAATTTGGGTAGTAGCGCTTCAGGTCGTCCATCACTTTATCGTGAAATTCTTTTTTGGGATTGTTCTTTAGTTTTACCTTATTCTCCAGTTCTACTTTTTTCTTTTGGTTTTTGTTTTCATACACCATTTTTTCTATATGGTAGCTGCCATTGTTGAGGCGCACCAGCTTTACATCCGACAAAAAAAGATCATTGTTTTCCACTTCTTTTTTAAACGCAGGCGCCTGAGCTAGCGGCATAAATACTACGGCTCTTTCCGCACCCTGGTAAGTTATCGTAAACTCTTCGCGGTCGGCATTGTAGGTAAGTGATTTGCTTTGTTTATTCATTTCCAGTTGGTAGTTGCTGGAGAAAAGGCTGTACAGGACATCTATCTGTACGGCCAGTTTGTGCCGGAGCGAATCGGTTGATGTACGGCTTTTATAAGATGCTGTTGTTTCAAATTCATCTTTGGTTAACAGTGAATTCAGGTAGCCGCTGCAAAAAAGCGTTGTCCAGTTTTCGGCAGGCAGGTTTATTTTGATGTTGGAAAAATTAAAGCAGCTGCCAAACGATAATTTTTGACTGGTGCGGTAGTCGGTGCTGCATTCAATAAAGTTCAAATTAAAAGGAGCCTTGGCCGTAAAAAAATTGTATACGTTGTTATCTACATTGCCATCCACCAGCAGGTTGTAAAAAGAAAACGGGAAGATGACGGAGAAAGTTTCCGTTCTGTTCTTTTTAACGGATGTATACTCGTAAAACTTGGCGTTTACCAGTTTGGTAACACGGATATTGTCAAAATCATCGAGGTTGCGCAACTGTATTTCGGTGCCGGGGTTGACTCTAAACCTGGGGTCGGGAACATTGGGGTTGCCAAAGTAACTGAAATCAATGATCATTGAATCGGTAAAAAAGCGGATGCCTTCAATATCGATGTTGGTATTTTCGCGCTTGTCGTACGATGGTTTTTTGATATAGTATTGCGCCTGTGCGGAAGCTGAAAAAGAAAGCAGCAAAAGCAGACCCAGCGAACGAAAAAGTTCGGTGGCAGAAAAAGGATTACGGATGTTCATATGCGTTTTTGGTTCTGGTTACAGATTATTTGCGGCACCGCATCAGTGCCTTTAAACGGGCGCAAGATAATAAGGATAATCAGTAGCTGCAAGCGTTGCAGGGGTTATGGTATTGGTGGCATTAGCGTTGTTGAAGAATCGGCATTTGCCAAAACGTCTCTTTTTCCTTTTGGCCTTAGGTTCCTGGCAGCTTGATTCCGGCGTCTTTCAGGTCTTCAATCATTTTCTTTTGCAGTTCCAGCTTGGCATGGTGGTAGTTGTGTGCCGTTACCCAAACCTTCACCATTATTTTGTAGCCGTCGGGGTCAACGGTAGAAACACCAATTTCTGACACCGGCTCCTTTAGCAGCCCTGCGGAGTCGGCCACGGTTTTTTGCAGAATTTCTTTTACCTGGCTGAACAGAATCCCAAAGTTGAATTTCATTTCCACATCCAGGCGGCGCTTGCCTTCGCGGCTCAGGTTAATGATCACTTCGTTGGATAGCTTGCTATTGGGGATGATAACAGTTTTATTGTCGAAAGTGGTAACGGTGGTAAAAAAGATCTGTATGGAAGTCACCAATCCTTCCTGTCCCTGCGCCATGATGATTTCGCCCACGCGGAAAGGCTTCATCAGCAAAATAAGTACGCCGCTGGTAAAGTTTTGCAGCGTGCCCGAAAGCGCCAGGCCCGCCGCCACGCCAAAGGCGCCGATGACGGCTGTAAATATGGTGAGCTGCAAGCCAATAATCTGCATAAAAGCAATGATCAGTAGCACCTGCAGGGCAATGATGATCAGATTATTTAAAAAAGAGCGCAGCGAAGGGTCAAAATCTTTGGCGATCATGTGGTTGGTCATGATGCGCTTGATGATGCGGATGATCCAGAATCCAACAATCACTACAATGATGGCAATAAGCAGGCGCGGTGCTATGTTCAATAACCAGTTGTACACTTTGCTGTAAAAAACATCCATATCCATAAGGTGCAAAAGTAGGATGAAAGAAGATGACAGACGACAGAAGAGAGATGACTGCTGACAGATGACAATTGGCAGCTGGAAACGTCTCTTTTTCCTTTTAAGTTTTTTGTCTAAAATTTGATTTGGCAAAACGTCTCGTTTTCCTTTTGCGCTGCTTTTCTTACTTTTTGCTTTGTAAAAGAAATCTGCAATTTTTCTCACGTATTACGTTTCACATTCCCCAAAACCTTAACCTAAATT
Source organism: uncultured bacterium (assembly GCA_965363375.1). Taxonomy (GTDB): domain Bacteria; phylum Bacteroidota; class Bacteroidia; order Chitinophagales; family Chitinophagaceae; genus Flavisolibacter. The sequence goes on along the minus strand of CBDTUH010000308.1, from coordinate 1,299 downwards.
ATACAGCTATTGTTGTTCCTTTGCAGCATGCAAGCGGGCCCTTTACACAACTGGGAAAAAAAGAGCAGGGAAAAGCAAAAGCAATTTAAGCAGTACCTGCAGCGCGCCGATAAGAACAAGGTGCTGAAGCAGTTGCCGCAGCTGCACGGGGAGGCTTTTGAGCAGGTAGATTGCCTGCAGTGCGCCGCCTGCTGCAAAAATTATTCGCCACGCTTTAAAACTACCGACATCAAGCGCATTGCCAAACACCTGCGCCTGCGCGAAAGCGAGCTAATTGATACGTACCTGCGCGTGGATGAGGATGGCGATTTTGTGGTAAAAGCTTCACCCTGCCCGTTTCTTGGTGCTGATAACTTTTGCAGCATTTACGATGTGCGCCCTTCCGATTGCGCCCGCTTTCCCTACACCGATGAGGATGTGATTGTAAAGCGCCAGCAGCTTACGCTTAAGAATGCTACATTCTGCCCCGCCACTTTTTATGTGCTGGACCGTCTGAGTGCAGTAAAATAAAAAAAGCTCCCGGCTGGAGCTTTTCAAGTAGTATCTATAAAAGAAATTATAAAATTTCCTGCATTTGTACCGGCTGAAGCACTTGTTCTTTCCAGGCTTTGGCAACGGCTGCTGCTACGTTTTCGGCTACGCTCATGTCCAGCGTGCTGGGAATAATGGCTTCGCGCGTGGGGTTTTTTACACAGTCTGCAATGGCTTGTGCAGCAGCCAGCTTCATGGCGGGGGTAATGCTGGTAGCCCTTGCCTGCAGGGCACCACGGAAGATGCCCGGGAAAGCCAGCACATTGTTTACCTGGTTGGGCAGGTCGCTGCGGCCGGTGCCTACGATGGCAGCGCCGCCTTTGTAGGCTTCTTCAGGTGCAATCTCGGGCGTGGGGTTGGCGCAGGCAAAAATAATGGAATCTTTAGCCATGGTGCTGATGTCTCTTTCGTGCAGCAGGCTGGGACCGCTTACACCCACAAACACATCGGCGCCTACCAGCGCATGCTGCAGTGTACCGGCTATATCTTCATTGTTAGTATAGTTCAAAAGCTCGCGCTTGGTGCTGTTGAGGTCTATGCGGGCGCTGCAGATAATGCCTTTGGTGTCGCACACTATCACTTCCTTTACCGGCTGGCAGGTGCTGTAGCCTTCGGTGCCAATGCACTTGAGCATTTTGGCAATGGCCACACCGGCGGCGCCGGCGCCATTTACCACCACTTTCAGGTCTTCCATTTTTTTATTCAGCACTTTGGATGCATTGATGAGTCCGGCCAGTACCACAATGGCGGTGCCGTGCTGGTCGTCGT
>CBDTUH010000307.1:0-3989 GCA_965363375.1 uncultured bacterium | reverse complement strand
TAGGCACCACTATTACCGTATACTTATTTTGTTCCAATAGCTCTTTTAAAAAATCAGCCCGCTGCTGCGAAGCGCCTTTTTCTACGATGGCACATTTAACGCCGGCGAGTTCTTCTGCTTCGTGGTTTTTATTGATAGCCATGATAGTTTTAGTTGTTTTTAAAACGTCTCTTTTTCCTTTTAAATGCCGCTTACAACATTAAAGATGTAATTGTAGAACCAGCCGGCCAATCCTACCACCAATATACCACCAATACAAACATACAGCGCCAGCCTTGGCATCAGCGGTATGGCAATGGGTTCTATCGGCTTTTCGTTCGCATCCATAAATATGGCTTTTACCACGCGCAGGTAATAGTAAAAGGAAATAACGAGGTTTAAAGCCGCAATAGCAATCAGCAAATAATTACCGGCACCAGCACCTGACATGAGTAAAAAATATTTACCAAAAAAACCTGCGGTGGGCGGTACGCCTGCCAGCGAGAAAAGCGCAATGGTCAGAATCCACGAAAGCACTGGGTTGGTTTTGTAAAAGGCTTTGTAATCGGAAATAGATTCTTTGCCGGTCATAGAACTTACAACTGATATTACACCAAAAGCCGCCAGATTAGAGAACAGGTAAATCAATACAAAATACACAACCGAAGTGGTAGCGATTTCTGAACTGCCGGTAATGCCCACCAGTATAAAACCAACTTGTGCAATGGAAGAAAAAGCCAAGAAGCGCTTGAAGTTTTCCTGCCGGATGGCAAAGAGGTTACCGATCAAAATAGTGGCAATGGAAAGTATAAACAACATATTGTACCAGGCTTCGCCCAGCGGTTTGAACACCGTATACAAAACAGAAACAAACACAAACAGCACGGCACCTTTGGATATAACAGACAGAAACGATGTAACCGCAACCGGCGCACCTTCGTAAACATCAGCTGTCCACAGGTGGAAGGGCACAACGGATATTTTAAAAGCAAAACCTGCTAGTATTAGAATAAAGGAAAACAGCTGTAGCGGATTGTTGCTAATGAGTTGCGGTAATTCTGAAAATATCAAAGTGCCTGTAGTACCATATAACATTGAAATGCCGAACAGCAATAGTGCAGATGAAAATGCCGATGAAAAAATAAGTTTCATAGCCGCTTCGGAAGAGCGCTTTTTAGTGAGGTCAAAGTTGGCAGCTGCCGCCAGTGGAATGGTGGACAATTCAAGTCCCAGGTAGAACATTAAAAAGTTACCGCCCGATATCATGAAGAACATACCCAGCAGGGTGGAAAGCAGCAGCAGGTAAAATTCGGCCACGTGCTTGTGTGTTTTCAGCCAGGTAAAAGCCTGCATGGAAATAATAAGCATACCCAGGTTCAAAATGTTCTTTTGCAACACCATCAGGTTGTTGGTGCGGAACATCTCGTTAAACAGTATACCTTCCCTGTTCCAGAAAAAGCCAATTATTAAATTCAGGAGCAACAAAACATTGGCGACTTTTAAATAACTTTCATTGCTGTGCTCTTTGCCCAGCTTCAGAATAAGCAGGATAAAGATGATGGCAATTACAGCCATTTCCTGCTTCATCAAAATCAATAGTTCGGTCCACATATCTTTCGTTTTAAAAACGTTTAATTTTCCTTTTACTGTACCAATGCCAACACTTTATTCATAATGGTTTCGGTGCCAGGATTAATCAGTTTATTGAGCAGGAAAGGCGCTACGCCAATCACAACAATGCCGGTAATTAATAGGGCAGCTGCCAGCTTTTCGTTCCAGGTAGCATCGGGCAGTTTTTCATATGCATTGCTCATGGGTCCCATAATGGTTTTGCCGGTGGCGCGCAGTATATATACAGCCGTTACTACAATAGATGAAATAGCGAGAATGGTGGCTACACGGTACCACATTTCAGGGTTTTGCCAGGCACCCATGAATACGGTTATTTCTGCCACAAAGCCGCTTAAACCTGGTAGCCCTAAGGAACACAAACCAGCAATTACAAATACAGAAGAAATAAAGGGTGTTACTTTAAGCAGTCCACCTAACTGAGCGACCAGCCTGGTGTGCGTTCTGCTGTAGATCATGCCAATGGCGGCAAAGAAAAGGGCTGTCATTAAACCGTGTGATACCATCTGCAACACCGCACCATTAATGGAAGTGCGGGTGAGCATGCCGATACCCAGTATCACAAAACCGCAGTGGCTAACGGATGAATAAGCGTTGATATATTTCAGGTCCTTTTGCATCATGGTGGCAAAAGCCCCGTAAATAATGGCGATGGTGGCTAATAAAATGATAATCCAGGAATAGGCATGTGCGGCTTCCGGCATCAGCCAGGTAGCTACGCGCAGGCAACCGTATCCGCCCAACTTCATAGAGATACCCGCCAGGAACATGGAGGCTGCTGTAGGCGCTGAGGCGTGGCCGTCAGGTACCCAGGTATGAAACGGAAACAGCGCGGTGAATATGCCGAAGCCAACAAAGGCAAAAGGAAAAAACAACATTTGCACATCCCTGGCAATAGGCATTTGCGCAATTTCCATGATGTTGAAGGTGTTGGTATGAAAGTACAATCCCACCAGGCCCACAAACACCAGTGCGGAGCCGCCCATCAGCATCAGGGCCAGCTTCATGGCGCTGTATTCTTTTTTGCCGCTGCCCCAAACACCAATCAGTAAAAACTTGGGAATCACAGCTATTTCTAAAAAGAAGAAGAGTGTGAACAGGTCAAGCGATATAAAAAAACCGTAAGCACCAACGCTAAGCAGCATTAGCAAGAAAAAGAATTCTTTGTTCAGCATTTCGTTTGCCCACGATACCAGCACACCAGCAATCACCACAAAAGCCGTAAGTAAAATCATGGCGATGGAAATACCATCCACACCTACATGGTAATTGATGTTCATGGCACTGAACCAGCTGTAAGAGCTTTCAAATACCATGGGCGCGGCATCACCCGAGGCACGCAGGTTCCAATAAGCATACAGCAGGAAAAAGGAAAGCAGCAATTGCAGTACAGCGCCTGCCAGCGAAACTGTCCGGATGCCTTTTGCACCTTTGCAAAAAAGAATGCCGATGGCGGTGAGCAGTGGAATAATGACAAGCAGTGATAAGTTCATAGTATTGTTATTTCCAGAGGTAAATAAAAAGTATTGCTAAGCCGGCAACGCCCATAAAAAAGTACATGGCATAATTCTGCACCTTACCCGATTGCAGGCCTTTTATTTTATTGCTTGTAGTTGTTGTTACTGTGGCCAATCCATTCATCATACCATCAACAATGTTTCTGTCAATCCACGCGGCGGGGCGGCCAACCAGGTTGAACAGCACTTTTTTGGTAAAGAACAAGTAGATTTCATCAATGTAGAACTTGCGATAAGCAGCTGTATAAAAGCTTCCAAACGCATTTGTAATAGCAGTTGGCCGGGCATTTTCTTTTTTATACAACCTTGCGGCAATGGCTATAGCGGCAATAGCCAACAAAACAGGTGAAACAGAGAACAGGATATTGAGATGGGTAGCCAGCGGCGCACCATCGGTTGTAACCAAATTTGCAAAAGGCACGAAGCCTGCAACGACAGAAAAAACGGCCAATATAACCAGCGGCAGCTTCATGCTCCAGGTGCCTTCGCCATGATGCGCATGTACTTCCGAAGGCTTGCTCCAGAAGATGGAAAAGTAAAGCCGGAACATATAAAAGGCAGTGAGTGCAGCTGTAAAAAGTGCAATAGCGTAAATAGCAGTATTAGATTGGTAAGCCGCCAGCAAAATTTCTTCTTTTGAGAAAAAACCAGCAAACGGTGGTATACCTGCAATAGCTAAACATGCAATTAAAAAAGTAACATGCGTAATGGGCATTAGTTTGCGCAGGCCGCCCATGTCTTTCATACTGTTGCTATGCACCATGTGAATCACAGCACCAGCACCTAAGAAGAGTAATGATTTAAAGAATGCGTGCGTGAACAGGTGGAAAAGTGATGCGGTATAACCGAGTCCACTTTCACCGC
>CBDTUH010000306.1:0-4014 GCA_965363375.1 uncultured bacterium | reverse complement strand
TCCATTGTGGTGCCTATTGTTTACTCGCTTTCTGCACGTACACCCAAAATGCCACCAGCTTATGCGCTGGCCTCCGTTACACTTATTGGCTATGCCGGTTTTTTAACGGGCCCTTTGCTGGTAGGTTCCATTTCAGAAGCGGCTGGCATGCAATGGTCGCTGGCGGTGGTGGGCGGCGTGGCGCTGGGCATCACGTTTTTAGCAAGCTACCTCAAAAGGTTTTTGTGACGTTTTAGAAATGATATTGAGCAGTACCAGCTCCGGAAAATTGGTGTAAATTAGAGCCCATATGCGCAGCTTACTTTTGACTTTTTTCCTCTTCTTTTTTACAGGCATCATGGCACAGCAACATTATCTTTTTATTGGCACCTACACCCACACCGGTAGCAAAGGCATTTATGTGTACCGCTTTGATGCTGCCTCCGGCAAGGCTACACCTGTAAGCCATACCAATGGTATTGAAAATCCATCTTACCTGGCGCTTTCCGCAGATGGTAAATATGTGTATGCTGTAAACGAAACCGGCGGCAGCAAACCCGGCGCCGTCAGCGCCTTTGCATTTGATAAAGAAAAAGGAGAATTACAATTCATCAACCGGCAGCCTGCAGGTGGCGATGCGCCCTGCTATATTGCCGTAACAAAAAACAATCAATGGGCGGTAGTGGGCAACTATACCGGCGGCAATTTTTCGGTACTGCCCATTGGTAAAGATGGCGCCCTGCAGCCGCCTGCGCAAACCATAACCCACAGCGGTAGCAGCATCAACAAAGAGCGGCAGGAAAAACCTCATGTGCATGCTACTGTTTTTTCGCCCGACGAAAATTTTGTATTTACACCCGATCTCGGTACCGATAAAGTAATGGTGTACCGGTTTGAGGCAGAAAAAGAAAAACCATTAACACTGCACAAAACACCTTTTGCTGCTGCGGAAGCTGGTGGCGGGCCGCGCCATTTTACGTTTCACCCCAACGGCAAATGGGCTTACCTGGTAGAAGAACTGAGCGGCTACGTGGTGGCTTATAAATACAAGGACGGAAAGCTAAAACAAGTGCAGCGGCTGCCGGCGCATACCGAAGGCAGCAGCCTCAAAAAAGGAAGTGCCGACATTCATATTTCGCCAGACGGAAAATTTTTGTATGCCTCCAATCGTGGCGAGGAAAACAACATTGCCATTTTTAAAATAGAAGGAAAGACCGGCCGTTTAACCAGCATTGGATATCAACCCGTGATGGGCGAATCGCCGCGCAATTTCATCATCGACCCCAGTGGAAATTTTTTGCTGGTGGCCAATCAAAATACCGACAACGTGGTGATATTTAAGCGGGATGCGCAAACAGGATTGCTGCAGGCAACCGGGCAGCAGATAAGCCTTCCCAAGCCCGTATGCCTGAAGCTGATGCCTGTTGAGTAAAACGTCTGTTTTCCCCTTTTGGCTTTATACGCCCAGCTGGTTTTTTAAAAAACTTTCAATGGTGCTGCAGGGTATCATAAAAGGCTTGTCGGAAATGGTAATTTCCATTTGGTTGCCAACAATACTGTAGTGGCCTGCAATGGTGCTGCCAAAAACGGAAACATTAAATTGACCGCTGTTGTCATCGCCGCTGAAGTTGCCGTTTTGCCCTTGCACAGCGCTACGCGCTTTATTAACCACACTGCTTGCATCGCCCGAAAAAGGAAATGAAAAATTACATGCTGCCATGATGTTTGTTTTTTTTGGTGAAATTAAAGCCTGCAAAAATCGCACTCAAATAAACCTCCCTTTTCCCTTTTGTTTTCTTATTAAAAAATGGGAGCAACAAGGAGAGGTTTGCTAACTTTAAGCAAGCTCATTTTTTTAATTAAAGAATAGACTCCATATGCCTTACCAATTGCAAACCCAACCTTTTATAGTGCCCACTACCGATGGCAAGCTGATAGCCGAACACGAAGGGCTGGCCAGCACCGGCAATGCCGCCATCAGCATTGCACGCATGGTGGCGCCGCCCCGTTGGAGCGAACCTTTTCAAACGCCCGAGTTTGATGAATACACACTGGTGAGCAGCGGCAAAAAAATGATAGAAGCCGATGGCGAACAACTGATAGTTACCGCCGGGCAAAGCATTTTAATAAAAAAGGGAACACGCGTGCGCTATGCCAATCCGTTTGACGAGCCTTGCGAATACTGGAGTGTGTGCCTGCCTGCTTTTGATATAAAAACCGTAAACCGCGAGGAAGAATAAAACGTCTATTTTCTCTTTTAAATCCAAAACAAATGCAGCAGTTTACCACCACCATTTTAAAATATGGGCAGAACGGCGAAAAGAGGGGCTGGACCTACATTGATGTGCCGCAGCCACTGGCGCAGCAGTTAAAGCCAGGTAACAAAAAAGCTTTTCGCGTAAAAGGTTTTTTAGACGATCATCCTTTTGAAGGTATCAGCCTGGTGCCCGTTGGCGAAGGTCATTTTATATTGCCGCTAAATGCTGCGGTGCGCAGGCAAATTAAAAAGGTGGAAGGCGCACCATTGCGGGTGCAGCTGCAAGTGGACAACAGAGAATACCAGCTGCCGCCCGACCTGTTGGAATGCCTGAAAGACGAGCCTGCGGCGCTGGCCTTTTTCAATAAGCTGCCACCCTCGCATCAGAAATATTATGGCCGGTGGATAGAGGAAGCCAAAACAGAAAGTACGCGTGTGAAACGTATTGCCAAAGCTATAACGGCCTTGGCCAACGGCGGCTCTTTTGGCCAGGCCGTGAAAGGTGAAGCCGGTGCTTAACTTTTGGTTGCAACCATCAACATCCATTTAAAAAGAAAAAGAGACGTTTTTTATTCAACTAAAAACAGCACCGGTGAGCAGGCTGGCAAAACCGATAATGCCGGCCACCTGCCGGATGTGATAAAAATAAAACCATTTGCGGCGTATCAATTGCCAGTGTCGCGGGTATTGCTGCCCGTTCCATTGATTGATGATTTTGTTGATAGGGATGTTGGTTTTAATGGCCAGCACCACATCTACAATTAGCGCTGCCAGCGCAATCAATGTTGTTATCAATAAAAAGAAAAGCGACTGCAATCCCGAAATAATCACCAGAGCTACAGCCAAAGCAATGGCAGTATAATACACAATACGCAATGGCAGTTGCAGACTTTTATCCAACAGTTGCCGAAGTTCGATATATGAAGTTGCCTGCAGGTTTTTTTGCGCGGTGCTCATGGCCAGCCAGTAAAAAAGCGGCTGCGAAGCTACCAGTGCAAAAACTGCCAGGTTCATCAGGATCAGAATTTTTGCGTACATAATATCGGGTTTTCTACAAAGCTCAGGCTTGATTTAGTTAATTCATAAACCTACCGGCATCAACTGGTAAAACTGTTGTATAAATTGTAGCGAGGGGGAAGGCGTGCGGTTATTCTTTGATGATTTAAAATGTAAAATGAATAATGAAAAAAAGAGGTTTAGAATAATGCACAAGATGGTGAATTGTCAATAGTGAATGGTGAATGAGGAAGTGCCTAATGTTCAATGTTTAAAGTTGAAAGTTGAAAGCAAAAGGAGCCCTTTTGAATATTGGTTTCTTATTCACTATTGACTGTTTCCCTCAATTTCAAAAAGGAAACGAGACGTTTACCATTCAACTTATCAACCAATTAACCAATCAAATAACGCTAACGTTCCCGCTGTGCTGCTTTTAGTTCATTGATGCTTCGGGTAAGTGCGGCTAACTGTTGCTGTAATGCTTCCATATCATTGGCGCCGGCCAGCGGTGCATTTTTTTCTTCAGCATCGCGGCCAATAAAGAAAGAAGAAATGGTAGCGGTTAAATAACCAAACACGCCAAAGCCATAAATGGAAAGCAGCAGGCAAAGCAGGCGCCCTTCAGGTGTTTGCGGCCAGTAATCCGATCCCATGCTGGAGAGCAGCATGGCCGTCCACCACAGTGCTGTCCCGTAGCTTTCAAAACCCTGCACTTCTTTTTCCAATGCGTACATACCTGCAGCACCGGCAAACAACACCAGCATCGTCAGCAGAAAAACATA
>CBDTUH010000305.1:0-4060 GCA_965363375.1 uncultured bacterium | reverse complement strand
TTTTGATTGCACTACTAAAGTAGCATATATAAAAAGCCATGACAACCACAAAGAGTTGCAATTGCTTTTTTACCAGCCTGAAACCGCTTTTTATTATCATGAATTGTAGCTTGCTTTAAAACCTGCCGCCGCCCAGTATGCGGCCCAGCAGGCCACCGGTGCTGCCCAGCCCGCGCCCGCCGTTAAGCATGCCTATTACAGAGCCCAGTCCACCGCCACCGCGGCCACCCATCATGGCGCCGCCCAGCATACCGCCCAAACCGCCGGCCATTCCGCCTAGGCCACCGCCGCGGCCCGACCTGCGACCCATCATGTTAGCCAGTATCAGCGGTCCCGCTACGCCTATCACCGTACGCAAAAGGGAGCTTGTATTGATGCCGGCGCTGCGCATTTTATCACCCAGGCCCAGCTGGTCTAAAAAGCCGGGCTGCGCCGCCTGTTCGGGTGCCACATCGGTAGTTTTTGTTTTCTTTACAAACTGGTCGAGGAGAGCAAACTGCTGCTGGTTGATATTGAGGTATTGCGCTATTTTTTCCACGTTGGCTTTTTCTTCAGGCGTATAATTCTGGTCCGATTCGGCAAAGGCGATCAAATCGGTTACCTGCGAAAAACGCAGGTCGCTGCCTTTCAGCACATCCAAGCAATGTCTCAGGTCTTCTTCCGAAATGTTATTGGCGGCATGCATCACCAGGCTTCTTTGCTCCTGACCCAGGTCGGCAGCATCGCAAAGTTCGTTCAGATGGTCAAGTTCTTCTTGTGAGGCCTGCTGGTCGGCGGTGGCAATAGAGGCAATGGCACCCAGGTAAGCGCCTTTTTCATTTTCGGGATAATCTTTCAATAACTTTTCCGTTTGTTCCATATGTTGCAAGTTTGAGTTGACAGAATTAAGTGGACAGAAGACAAATGACAGAATTAGCAACCGAATGTGAAAACGTCTGTTTTTCCTTTTAAACGATTCTTGTCTTTCGTTTCACATAGGGCAAAACGTCTCTTTTTCCTTTTAACTATTCACTATTCACTTTTACATTTTGTCCACTTTTGTAGAAGAAATGTTTTTTTGCTGCACCAGCCGCATACGGTAAGCGTTTTTGGCGGTTTGCCCCAGCTTTTTCAGCATACGGTAATTCACCACAAAACCAACTACAGCGCCTACGCCTGGTATCATTTGCGCCAGCTTGGCCAGGTCAATATAATCGCGGTACTCCTGTTGAAAAGAGCGCCATTCAAAATCAGATACATCATCAGGCAAAGAAGTTTTTTTCTCGTCCCAGTTCTCCATTTGATAATACACCTGCCGGCGGTGCTTCTGGCTGCTGAAGGCAATGCCGAAAATGTGCAGAATGTACAGGCGTTCCTTATAGTCTTTTACATCGTAGCCATACAGGGCGGCAATGTCAAACAGCATTTTCAGCTTCAGGCTTAGCAGCAGTGGAAAATCGGCCATGGCAGCCAAAAAACCACCGGCACCCGTAATGCCGCCTTCGGCTGCCGCCGTTTTTTTGTAAAACTCGATGCGCCGGTCTACCGCGGCTTCCAGCTCAATAAAGCTGGTAAACGGCGGTGGCTTGGGCGATGTGTAGCGCGCACCAAACAGCACGCCCTGCACCATTTTTTTAATCACCGTAGTAATGGCCGCATGTACCTTTTCGGGTATAATGGCATTGATGCGGTTCTGCACCGACTTGGACAGCGCATCTACCACAGTAGGCCGCTTTTGCATCTGGTGCTGCCAGCTTTTCAGTTCGGTAAGTATGTAAGCCTCCATTTGCATGCGGTCAGGGTTTTACAAAACGTATATTTTTCCTTTTAAAAGTTTTTTTCTGCTTAAAAGTTAAGCAAATCATTTGGCTTAACACGCCGGGTTGCTTAACGTTTCAAAACCCTTTTGGTTTTATTTGGCCTGCGGAGCAGTGGTAAAATCGGCCTCTACACCGGCGGCGCGCAGTTGGTGCTTTACTTCCTCGGGACTCAGTTTCTGGGTTTCTATCTCCAACACCTGGTCGGGGTGGTCGGCATGGAGGTGCCAGCGGTCGATGGTTTTTTCCTGCTCCATTTTATCGAGGTGAGGTTTCAGGTGGGCAATGCCGCCCAGGTTGTGAATGTTGGTTTTAAAAAAATAAGTACTCATAGTAGGTTGTTTTTACTTGACTGCTGAAAAATTTATGCCCGGCCGTGGCACATCAGTTTTGAGGCGGCAAAAGGAAAAAGAGACGTCTGTATGAAATGAAAATTGCAAAATGTAAAATAGAAATTGCTAAAAGGAAAAAGAGACGTTTTTAGTTTGGCTGTTTACCCTCAACCTGGAACCATGAACCATTAACTTTCTTTCCTTTCTAAAGAAAAAAACTGCTGTCGGCACAAAATTTTCAGTTGTTTACAAAAAGAATAAGCTATGGCAACTAGTAATCACAAGCACAGCGGCGGAGGTGAAAGGGATATGAACACCAACAGAACGGAACAGCAATCATCTGTACCTAACGACCTGCCGGATAGCCCCGAGGATAAAAAAAAGCTGGAAGGCGAAGAAGTAACCATTGACCTGCCCGATGTAAAAGACATTCCGGGACAGGAATTTGTGCACGCGCCGCCCATGGGCATGATGGCCGATACCACCATTTCCAGCGCCGACGAAGAAGGAGAAGGCATTTTTAACGATGAAGATTTAGGTGAGGATGAAGATGAGCTGAGCGACGACAGCAATGTAAGCCGCACCGAAAGAAGTATGCTGGCCCATACCGAGTATCGCGAAAGCGGCGACAACGACCGCCTGCAGCAGGCCCGGCTGGATAATACCGATTTCCAGGGCGAACGGCTGAATGAAGGCTCGTTTGGCGAGCGCCAAACCGGCAGCGACCTGGATATACCTGAAGAAACGGACGAGACAAACACTGAATCATTAGGCCAGGGTGATGAAGAAAACAAATACTACAGCCTCGGCAGTGATAGCAACGATAATGTTACCGAAGGTACACCGTAAAAGAGTTTATAGTTTTTAGTTTTAAATTAAAAAAGAAACCGCAAAAGCTGCTGTACATATAGCAGCTTTTGCGGTTTCTTTTTTAGTGTTTCTTTAGAATGATAAAACGTCTGTTTTTCCCTTTTAAGGTTTTATTTATTCGCTATTGACTATTCACCATTCATTTCCTCTATCAATGCGCATCAGCCATCGCCTGATTAAAAGGCCATTGGCCGGGAACGGCCTCATCGGCATGCACATACAGGCTGTTGTCAATTTTTTGCACGGCGCCATTAATAATTTTCCCGGTGCGGCCGTCGATGGTGTCGTTTGTGGTGCGGTCCACATATATGTTGAGAGGTTTACCCGTTTGGGCATCTACCAGCAATCCCGTTTTTGGGTCTTTCACCAGTTCAAAAGTCAATCCTGTGTTCAGGTCTGCATATCTATGCTTGTTGCCTGTACAGGCCACTGTTGCTAAAAGCAGCCACAGGGCTGCCATACCGGTCATCACACGTTTCATACTCACAGGGGTTTGTTATAACAGCACAATTTACAGACCAGTTTCCCTTTTTTTACGGGCATTTTTTTTGAGGCATTACTGTATTGTTTCATCACCCAAAAAATTGTGAGTTATGCGTAAAAAACAGCAGCCACCTGTTATTTTAAACATTGCGTTTGGTGTAGTACTGGGTTTATTGCTGGCCGTGCCGCTAGCGTTTAAAAACAAGGAAGAAGAAAAAAAGGAGGCAAAAGAAAAAGAAGAGGTGATTAAATATTATGCGCCGCAGCACCCCGCACAAATGGTATTTGCCGGCGAGGCCGTACCGCTCGACCGCTGGGATGTGAAAGAACGTTTTGACCGCGAGCTGCTGTTCAACTATTACAACCAGGCCAATATGCTGTTTCTGATGAAGCTGGCCAACCGCTATTTTCCTACCATTTCCGAAAAGCTGAAAGCTGCCGGTGTGCCCGATGATTTTAAATACTTGTGCGTAGCCGAAAGCAACCTGCTGGCCGGTGCGCGCTCCGGTGTGGGCGCTACGGGCTTCTGGCAATTTATGCCCAAAACTGCACCCGGCTATGGCCTTACCGCCAACAGCC
>CBDTUH010000304.1:0-4082 GCA_965363375.1 uncultured bacterium | reverse complement strand
GTAGACGACCGCTACGACCTTGAAAAATCAACTGAAGCCGCCACCAAATACCTCAAGCAGGCTTACGCCAAATTTGGCAACTGGACGGCCGCCGCCGCCTCGTACAACTGCGGCATGGGAGGCTACAACGCGCAGGTAACTTACCAGGGCACTTCCAACTACTACGACCTGCTGCTGCCCGAAGAAACCAACCGTTATATTTTCAGGATACTGGCCTTTAAGCACCTGATGGAAAATGCCGAAGAGCTGGGTTTTATACTGGAAGATGACGATAAGTACAGCGAAGTGCCACACCGCGTGGAAACAGTAAGCAGCAGCATACCCAACCTGGCAGCCTGGGCGCGCAGCAAAGGCACCACCTACAAAATGGTAAAGCAGATGAATCCCTGGCTTCGTGGCAAATCATTAACCGTTAGCAGCGGAAAAACGTACCAGATCAAGCTGCCGCCGGCATCATAAAAAAGAAAAGTCTTAATTTAAAAGGAAAAACAGACGTTTTCGTATCAAGAAATTGGTCAAGAGAAACAAAATTCTTTTAAAAGGAAAAAGAGACGTTTTGAGCTTTCTTAACCACTGTTTCAATAAACGATGAAACATGAACAAAAAAAGATGTGACAACCATATTATAAACATTTCAAAATCTTTTTACTAACAGCAATGCGCCGCCCAGCGGCGTTTGCTGCTTTAAAAAAAGCATGCGCCAATATATTACCGCCATACTCATCTTGTTGCTTTGGGCCGGCTGCAAACCCAAAGAAGAAAAAAGACCCAATGCCCTGCAAATGATAAAAGAAACCGGGCAGCTGCTTACAGCCGAATACACGCTTAGCAAAATAATCAAGGCAAATGACAATAAAACCTGGTACAAGGTTGGCAACCGAAAAATATTAATGAGCTGCGAAGCACAGGTGCGCGCCGGTGTAAACCTTCAAAACATCACTGAAAAAAACATCACCGTCAGTAACGATTCCATCAGCTTGATATTGCCGCCACCGCAGTTCTTTAGCCTTAATATTCTGCCCGAAAAAATAAAGGTGCAATACCAGGAGGTGGATATGCTGCGCGACCCGTTTTCGGCAGCCGAGCGCGAAGGTTTGTTGGCGCAGGCCGAAGTGCAGATAAGGCAAACCGTTGACTCACTAGGTATATTAAAAACGGCTGAAGAAAATGCAACGCTGTATTTGCAAAGCCTGCTGCAAAATGCAGGTTTCAACAAAATAGGAATCCGCTACACCCCATCAGCCCCATAAGTATGAAGCAGACAAGAGCCATAGTTTATATCGTCATTTTTGCAGCCGTTGGTTGGTGGCTGCTGTCGCGTGCCGGTGCCCTTCCTTCCCTACCCGATCTTTTTAAGCAACAACCGGTAACCATTGAGCAAAGCGATGTGTACATACAGGAAATAAAAGCCCTGTCGCAATTAGTTACCGTTTCTGCCTACGATGAGCTGGTGGCCGATACATCGCGTAGCCTGCTGCCTGAGGCTTTTCGCGTGCCTTCTGTTTTTCCGCCGGTAGTATTGCCCCGTTCGGTACTGGGCGAACGGCGGCTGGTGCTGGTGGGCAAAACCACTACCCACGTGGGGCTCAACATGCAGGGGCTTTCGCCGGCCAGCATTCAGGTAAACAAAGATTCCATTTTATTGAAACTGCCCAAAGCTTCTGTGCTGGATGTTATTTTAAACCCCTCTGGCGTAGATGTGTTTATAGAAGACGGTGAATGGAAACCCCAAGCAGTTACTGATTTAAAAAACAAATTGCGCAACATGGCGGCCAAAAAAGCGGTGCAAAATGGGCTGCTGCAGCAGGCAGAATTAAAAGCCGCTTCTGTGTTCTCTACTTTTTTCCGCGCTGCGGGATTCAAAAAAGTAGAGGTGCAATTCAACTGATGTATTCAACAAAACCGAAGCCTGTTGGTTACTGTACAAATAAATAAAACGTAGCTTTAAAAATGACCTTGCCCGATTTTACACAACCGCTGATGTTTTTGCTGGCCACGCTTGTCATTTTTGCTGTGGTAATTGGTCGTTATTTCCTGATCGCGGGTTTGTTTCATGCTATTTTTTATGTATGGTTTCCACAGCGTTTTCAGCAGCGCAAAATCAATGCGCGTGCATATAAACCAAACCAGTTTAAAAAAGAAGTAACGTGGAGCATTATCACCGCGCTCTTGTTTGCCGTAGCGGGTGCCGTGCTGCTGGTGCTGTGGCAAAAAGGTTATACAAAGGTTTATGTGGAGGTGGCCGATTACCCGCTGTGGTGGCTGCCGGTAAGCTTGCTGCTGGCCATGCTGCTGCACGAAACTTATTACTACTGGCTGCACCGCTGGATGCACCATCCCAAAATATTTAAAATTGTGCACAAAGTGCATCACGACAGCAACATTACTTCACCATGGACGGCCTTTTCATTTCACCCGCTGGAAGGGCTGCTGCAGGCGCTTTTTCTACCACTGCTGCTTTTAGTTATGCCGATGCATTTGTATGTGGTGATCGTTCAGCTTACCATCATGACGTTCAGTTCTGTTATTAATCATTTAGATGTGGAAGTGTACCCCAAAAACTTTCATAAAAACCTGTTTGGCAAATGGCTGATAGGCGCTACGCACCACTCGCTGCACCACAAGCAGTTCAAATACAACTACGGACTTTATTTTACTTTTTGGGATAAATGGAAAAAGACCGAAAGCCCGCTGTATGAACAATTGTTCGAAGCCAAAACAGACCACGGATTAAAAGATTTGAAGGATTAAGAGGATTTATTGAAAAACGTCTCTATTTGCTTTTGAAATTCACGGATCATAGTTCCTGGCTAACAGCCCTGCATGAATAAAAAACGTCTGTTTTTTCCTTTGGCTGTTCATTTTACATTCTTAATTTTTCATTTCTCCAAAACGTCTCAATTTCCTTTTGGCTTTATAAAACTTTGCACAAGGTGTCCCATGCCAAACAACCCGATAGCACCAATCGCATTCAGCCACAGAAAACTCACATCAGGCAGAAAAGAAAACAAGGCGATTTTTTCGTTGAAGAAAAGAATAACAATGAAAATTTCCACGATCACAGCCGACCAGAAAGTGGCAGCACCACCTACCCTTTTGGCATAAAAAGCCAGCAGGAAAATACCCAGTATCACGCCATAAAAAAGGGAGCCCAAAATATTTACCGCTTCAATCAAACTTTGACCCAGCTGGTTGGCAAACTGCGCTACCAATATGCAAAAAAGACCCCAGCCAAAGGTGTACCATTTGGAGATTTTGTATTCGTCAACCGGCTTATCCTTTCCGGCAATACGCTGGTGAAAATCAACCACGGTGCTGGCTGCCAGCGAGTTTAAAGCCGCTGCAATAGAGCCCCAGGCTGCCATAAAAATAATAGCAATCAGCAGCCCGCGCAGGCCTGCCGGCAAATGCTCTTTTACAAAAGCCAGGAAAACATAGTTGGTATCGTTGGTGTCCTTGCCGCTTACTTTGGTGCTGATATTTTTAAACTCTTTTCGCAGGCCTTCCGAGGCTTTATTAATTTGCTGCAGTTCGCCCGACAATTGCTGCTCCGTTGCTTTATCCTCGTTGTTGATGGCAGCCGTAAAAAGAACGGCTTTTTGTTGCTTTAGCGCATTCACTGAATCGTACCTGGTTTGCAGCAACTGCAGCGAATCTTTGTAAGTGGATGAACGTTGCGCCTCGCTTACCAAACTGCTGTTGAAAGAAAGCGGCGCAGCCTGGAACTGGTAAAATGAAAACACCAAAACACCTATCAATAAAATAAAAAACTGCATGGGAATTTTTACCAACCCGTTCATCAATAAGCCAAGGCGGCTTTCGCGGTTGTTTTGTGCCGTAAGGTAGCGGCCCACCTGGCTTTGGTCGGTACCAAAATAAGAAAGCGCTAAAAAGAAACCGCCGATAACGCCGCTCCAGATGTTATAGCGATCGTTCCAGTTAAAGCCACCTTCCTCCACGCCGGTTGTTATTACATTCAATTTACCAAGCTTGCCGCCCACGTGCAGCGCATCGGTAAAGCCCACGCCCGGCGGCATTAGCTTTACCACAAAATAGCCGGCCAAAAACATGGCGCCGAAAAT
>CBDTUH010000303.1:0-4110 GCA_965363375.1 uncultured bacterium | reverse complement strand
GAAATGGGTTTAAGCAGGTAGTCGAGCGCGTTGAGGTCGAAGCCCTGGATCGCGTAATTCGGGTAGGCCGTGGTGAATACGATCATCGGCGGCTTGGTCAGCGTCTTGACGAAATCGATGCCCGTGAGCTGGGGCATCTGGATGTCCAGAAACATGAGATCGACCGGCGTGGCCTTGAGTGCCTCATTGGCTTCGAGCGCGTTGCTGCAGCGTCGGACGAGGCGCAGCTCGGGCATCTGGCTGATGTAGGTTTCGAGCACGTCTAGGGCTAGGGGCTCGTCATCGACAATGAGGACGTTCAACATGATAGGAGATCGGTTTCGGTGCATTAATTGTTTGCCCTAAGGTATAGGCTCTGTGCAGAAACGCCAAACCTTTCCGGACTTTCCGTCAAATCAATTTCAGCCGGAGCGTCACGCCGTAGCGGTGGGGTTCGTCCTGCACTTCGAGCGTATGATCCTCCGGGTAGAGCAGCTGGAGGCGCTGGCGCACGTTGGTCAGGCCGATGCCGCCGCTGTGCGGATGGTCGTGGCGCGGAAGCCGCTCGGGCTTGCTGTTCTCGATCAGAAACTCGAGGTCTTCGCCCTGCACGCGCAGCACCGCATCCTGGTTGTGCGGGTGGCTGGCAAACTGCCCGCCCACCAGCCGCGTAAACCAGCCCCAGTCGTACTCGGTATCGGTAGCAGAGTGCACACCGGCAAAGCCGCCGCCGGATTGTATGTAGCGTTCAAAAGCCACCTCCTGACGGTGGTTGAGCACATTGCCGGTGGTGCTTAAAAAAATAACCGCTGCATATTTTGCAAGGCTGTCTTCGGTAAAGTAATCGGCATTTGAAGTAGTGTCTACCGAAAAGCCATTATCGGCACCCAGCTTTTGAATGGCCGCTATACCGGCTGGTATAGACGAATGTACAAAGCCTGCTGTTTTGCTAAATACCAACACGCGCGGGCTGCCTTTGCGCTTTTTGCTGCAGGCCGCCAGCAGGGTAGAAAAAGCAACTATGAATACTAAAACCCTTACAAGGGAAAATCGTTTTTGAAATACACCTTTGTTCATGTAAAAAAAAGAGCCAATGGTTTTTAAAACGGAAAAATTAAGCAAAGAAATGGAGATGAAATTTTTTTTGTGCCAAACCAGAAACGATTTTCTTAAAAACGTCTCTTTTTCCTTTTAACCGTTTTAAATGGTAGCAAAAAATTTGTAGTGAATTAAAAATCTTAAGCCACAAGAAAAACAAAACGTCTCTTTTCCCTTTTAATATGCCGACCATTCACCACTCACAAATTAAAACGTCTCCTTTTTCTTTTAAAACCAAAAGGAAAAGGAGACGTTTTAATTTGAATATATTTAATCGAAAATTACGCAGCCGAAGTTTTCCAGTGGTGCGGGCCCATCATCATGTGTTCTTTACTTTGCTCGATAGCGTTCATCACCTGCGCCAAAATCACTTCGGGTTCGGCGCTGTAATCAATTACCATGGGTTCTTTAAAGGTTACCGACAGTTGCACACCGCGCTTTTTCATTTTCAATCCTTTTTTATCGAACGCGCGCCAGAAGCCTTGTATGACTACCGGAATCACAACCGGTTTGGTAAGCTTGATGATGTATGCGGTGCCTTTGCGACCAGGCGCAAAAGGCTTGGTGGTGCCTTGCGGAAACGTAATGACCCAGGCCCTGTTAAGCGCCCGTTGAATTTTACGTGTATCAGAAGGGTCGAGGCCGCGGCGCACTTCAGCGCCGTCCTTCTTCCAGGTGCGGCGCACGGTGATGGCGCCGGCCAGTGTAAAAAGGCGGCTGATCCAGCTGCTTTTCATGGTTTCTTCGGCAGCTACATAATACACGCGCGTAAATGGGTTGAGCAGGTAGTAAGGCACGCCCAGGCGGTTGCGCTTGCGCCATTTTACGGCGCAGAAAATATGCAGAAAAGTAATAACGTCGGCAAAATAGGTTTGGTGGTTGCTAACGAACAGCACATTACGGTGGGGCAATTTTTCTATATGCTCTGTGCCGCTGATCTTGAGCTTGTTGAAAAGTACCAGCCCGGGGTATGACACAATGCCTACCAGCGCATACACCAGCTTACGCACCAGACTAAACTCCGCCATTCGTTTCCAAAAATCCATCTGCAAGCAATTAATATTTTAAAATCAAGCGTTGCTTTTGCACTTTCAACGCGTCTTTTTTTTTATTACTAAAAAAAGGGTGCCATGCAGAAAAAGGCTTTCCACAGCCCGGTGCGGGCAAAGGGGAAAATTTTTCGTCATGTGCGGCACAAAATAAAGGAAAAAGTGAGTGCAAAAATAAATAGCGTGTGTTTGTATTTAAAACTATGTGGAGATGACAGTGGACAGATGACAGCTGACAGGTTTTGCTGATGGTTTAAATTTGATTTTTACAAGAAAGCAAAACGTCTCTTTTTGCTTTTAATGTTCCTAGTTCATGGTTGATAGTTCATAGCAAACAGCCGGCTGCTTTGAGTAAAACGTCTCTTTTTCCTTTTGCTGAATAAGCTTGTTGCAGTACAAGTGAGTGACACAACTTTTGTTCAATAGTAGTACAAAAGCTGGTTACCAATACGTCTGTTTTTCCTTTTGAATAACTTTTTGGTATTCATTTTTGACTTTAAACCTGAATCTTAAACGTCTGTTTTTCCTTTTAATCATCTGCAAAATCCCAGCTATTTAAATCTGTGAAATCCGCGATAAAAAAAAGGTCCGCTTTGCAGCGGACCTTAGTATCATAAAGCTATTTGAAATTAAGCTTCGGGCGTAGCTTCGGCATTGCCACCTTTGCCTTGCTCTTCCTGCTGTAATCTTTCTTTGATCTGCGCCAGCGCACCCAGGTCGCCCAGGGTTGGCTTTTCTACTTTGCTTTGCATAGCCTTCACAGCCTTTTTGGTTTTGTCGGCATCAGCGCGGGCTTCTTTACGGGCAGCGTTCTGCTCGTCGGCCTGCACCTGCTCCCAAATACGGGCGTGAGAAAGTACAATGCGTTTTTCGTTGCGGTCAAATTCAATTACCATGAACTGTGCTGTTTCCTCAGCGTTTACGCTCTTACCATCTTCCTTAGCCAGGTGACGGTTGGGCGCAAAACCTTCCAGACCATAAGGCAGCTGTACAATAGCACCTTTATCGTCTTTGCGGCTTACAGTGCCTTCATGAATGGTACCGATAGCAAAAGTATCCTGCAGGCTGTTCCATGGATCTTCTTCCAGTTGCTTGTGGCCCAGTTGCAGTTTACGGTTGTCTTTATCGATAGCCAGGATAGCTACATCAATGTTTTCGCCCACTTTAGTGTACTCACTTGGGTGGTTGAAACGCTTCAGCCAGCTTAAATCAGAAATATGGATCATGCCACCGATACCGGCAGACAATTCAACAAACACACCGTACGGCGTGATGTTTTTAACCACACCTGTGTGGCGGCTACCTTCAGCAAATTTGCTTTCGATATCGCTCCATGGGTCTTCTGACATTTGCTTGATAGACAGGCTCATTTTGCGGCTGTCTTTATCCAGTGTTACCACTTTAGCCTGATGCTCATCGCCTAATTTGAAGAATTCTTTAGCGTTGATTGGTGTGTTGGCCCATGTAATTTCACTTACGTGTACCAGACCTTCTACACCAGGCAGAATTTCTAAGAAAGCACCGTAATCTTCAATGTTTACTACTTTACCGCTTACTACTTCACCTTCAACAATGGCTTCAGGCAGCACATCCCAAGGGTGCGGAGTCAGTTGTTTTAAACCTAAAGAGATACGTTTTTTCTCGTCGTCGAAATCCAGTACCACCACGTTTACTTTCTGGTCCAGCTTCAACACCTCTGAAGGGTGGTTGATGCGGCCCCACGAAATATCGGTAATGTATAACAAACCGTCTAAGCCGCCCAGGTCCATAAACGCACCGAAGTCTGTAATGTTTTTTACAGTTCCTTCCAATACTTGACCTTTTTCCAGCTGGCCGATGATTTGTGCACGTTGTGCTTCGATGTCGCTTTCGATCAGCGCTTTGTGGCTTACTACGGCGTTCTTAATAGCTTCGTTGATCTTCACCACTTTAAACTCCATGGTTTTACCCACAAACTGATCGTAATCGGTTACAGGCTTCACGT